>CAZAHS010000022.1:0-17197 GCA_964484855.1 uncultured Sphingomonadaceae bacterium
TGGGAAAGCAGATCAAAATGAAACGCGAAGAAAAAGAACATTTTGAAGAATTGCTGCCATGGCTAGCCAGTGGAACCCTAGATAAGGGTGAGCAGGACATGATGCAGCAATATGCTGATAACGACCCTGCATGCAGCAATGCATTGGCGGCGGAACAAAATGTTGCCAGCAATTTTCATAATATGCGTTCTGAAACCGAAACAGAATTGGCGCCTGCAAATTGGTTGGCGGTCCGCAACCGTTTAATTGAGGAGCAGAATTTATCTGACCTTGAAGACAGCAAAGCCCGCCAAGCAGATAATAAGCAACCTGCAAAACGCTCATGGCTTGCCCCTGTGCAGGACTGGTTTCAAAAACATGGTGCCGTTGGCGGGTTTGCTGTAGCGCAAATGGCCGCTTTGGTTGCAATTTTTGCTTTCCCCAGCGCCATATTGGGCACAGGCTCAGAGCAAGAACAAGCCGATTACCGAGTTTACTCTGATACGCCAGTGGCCGTATCTTCTGAAGAGGCCGGTAATATAATTATCGCATTTAACCCTGATATTACAGAACAGGCCTTGCGCGAGACACTAGCCAATGCAGACGCCAAAATTGTTGGCGGCCCCACCGCAATGGGCGGATATTTTGTGCGGGTTGACCCTAGCAAACGCGATAGCATAATCCAGAAACTGCAAAATAGTGACGCTGTTACAATTGCAGAAGCAATAGAAAAGCCAGTACAATGACGCGAACAAGAATGATATATCGTGAACCACGCTGGGCATGGGTCTGGATATTGGCAGCCATCGCTTTGGGTTTAAGCTGTGCCGCGCTGGGCAATAGCACCACCGGCAATATACAAACACCCGCCGATCCGCCTGAAGACCAGTTGGACGAAAGCCGCATGATTTTGGTCATGATGGAGCAGCCGCCTAAGCGATTGCGTCCAGGCCAAGGCTATAGCGCGGGTTATGGCAACAGCCAGAGCAGAGCATCCCGCGCAAAATTGGGTAGGAATCTTAGCAAAAAGTACGAGCTTACCTTTGTTGAAAACTGGCCAATGCCAGCAATTCAACTGGACTGCATGATTATGTATGTGCCGGAAGGCCGTTCATTAAAAGATATCGCCGAAAAGCTTTCCAAGGATGAGTCCGTGCTTTGGGCAGAACCTATGGATGCCTATGATGTTCTGGCATCAGATGTGACCCATAAGGATCCGCTCTACAAATTGTCGCCTGCGTCTGCACAATGGGATATTGCCAAACTGCATCAAAAATGGCGCGGCGATAATGTTAAGATTGCCGTTATTGATACGCATGTTGATAGAAACCATCCCGAACTGCGCAAATCCGTTACACTTTCCCGCAACTTTTCCTCCACGCCAATATCGCCAGCAGAAACCCATGGCACATCAGTGGCTGGAATTATCGGCGCAGCGGCCAGCAATGGAATAGGAATAGCCGGTATTGCTCCTGACTCAAATATATGGGCTTTGCGCGCCTGCTGGCGCAATTCTAAATATAAAAATGCGCGTTGTAATACACTCAGTTTGGCACGAGCACTAAATTATGCCGTTGAAAATCGCGTTGACATCATCAATATGAGCTTAGCGGGTCCAACCAATCGCCTTTTAGGGCGTTTGATAGATGAGGCCCGCACCCGCAATATCGCGGTTGTTGCAGCTTATGGACGACCTGACCAAAAAGGTGGTTTTCCAGCCTCATATCAAGGTGTTATACCGGTTTCAGTCGATGATGGTGCTCCTCCTCAACATAATGGCTATGTCGCCCCGGGTAAGGATATTCCAACCACCCGTACGGGCGGCAAATTGCATGTTGTCCAAGGCAGTTCTTTCTCCACTGCCCATATTACCGGCCTTTTGGCCCTTTCGCGCGAAAGATATGGCCGTCGCAATGCACCGTGGAGCCGTCTGAAATATGAGTCCTCCCGCTACCGTACTATCGATATTAAAGGGTCATTTAGCGGGTAAATGCGTCGCCGCTAATCTGTTTCTTTTACCCCGCAAAATATTATCAATATCTTGCTTTATATTTGTCTGCGTCGCCCAATTTTCCTTTACGCCCGCACATGCGCAAATCGTTACCACTCTAAGTGCACAAAATGACGACCGTGTGCGTGGCCGCTCCGCCAGCCGGGGCAAACCCGTCACTTCAGCAAGCATAACCTATGAAGATATTGAAGGCATATTTGTTGGCGGATCTATATCTCTAACCTTAGATGATAATGACAATCCAGATGTCCTTTTATATCAAGGCTTTGTAAGCTATGCGAGCAATATTAGCCAAGACCTCTCCGCCGATATTGGCATAATCGTAAATAGCTATACCGAAAATTATGCCGGTCTGGTTGATGATACTTTTGTCGAAGCATTTGCAGGATTATCAACAGAGGGCTTATCTGGCCATGTGCGCTTTTCTCCTAACTATCTCAATTCGGGTACGGCAACATTTTATCTGGAATTGGATAGCGCGCTGCCATTAGGCAATGATTTTTCAGCAACGGGCCATTTGGGTTTGCTGCTTGGGCTTGACGGCAACAATTCCTTAGGCGGCACCAATTACCGCTATGATACGCAAATTGGGATACAAAAAGACTTTAACCGTATTTCAGTCTTCACCAATGTGGTCATTGGCGGTCCAAGAGAAGGCGTGTGGTTTGATGGCCCATGGATGGGCAGAACAGGCGTTGTTGGCGGCATCAGCTACAGCTTTTGATGGGCTGTATCTGTGCTACCCTATTAATAATAGCATCAAAGGCCCGTTGGTGGCGATATTATAAGAGGAAAGATGCCGCATGTCCCAAGAGCCATCAAACACACCGCACGGCGTGCATGATTATATTGATGACCCGCGCAATGCGGATATTTTAATCTCGGTCAATGGCGATCTGAAAAAGCGCGAAGAGGCCAGTGTCTCGGTTTTTGATTCCGGCTATATATTGGGTGATGGCGTGTGGGAGGGACTGCGCGTTAGCAATGGCGCCATTGCCTTTTTGCCCGAGCATTTGAAGCGGCTTTATGCTGGTGCAAAAACCATCGCCATGGATATTGGTCTGACACCGGAAGAGCTGACGCAAAGGCTATTTGACTGTTTGAACGCCAATAATATGGGAGCAGACAGCAAAGCGGACGGCGTGCATATCCGCCTGATGGTGACGCGCGGCATCAAGAAAACGCCTTATCAGGGGCCGCGCTTTACCATTGGTAAGGCGACAATTGTTATCATTCCCGAATATAAGGCTCCGGTGCCAGAAGTGATTGGCCGCGGGCAAAAGCTGTTCACCGTGCATGTGCGGCGCACTGGCCCTGCTGAACAGGACCAAAAGCTCAATTCCCATTCCAAACTCAATTGCATCATGGCGTGTATCCAGGCCGATGAAGCAGGTGCGGATGAGGCGTTGATGCTCGACCCTGATGGTTTTGTGGCGACCTGCAACTCGACCCATTTTTTCATTGTCCGCGATGGTGAGGTATGGACCTCTCCGCCAGAATATTGCTTGGGCGGGATTACGCGCGGCAATATCATCCGCGTCTGCCGCGAGGCGGGCATTCCGGTTTATGAAAAGCGCTTCTCTCTCTTTGATGTTTATTCGGCAGATGAAGCCTTTTTAACCGGCACCTTTGCTGGCGTCAGCCCGATCCGCGAAGTCGATGGCCGCAATATTGACCAGCTAAACGGGCCGGTATCGCAGCGGATTAGCGCGCTTTATAAAGAGCTGGTGCAGCGCAGCCTGACGCCCATTGCCTAAATATGGCGCAAGACTATGCAAACCCTGTGCGTATTGCCTTATGGTCCGGCCCGCGCAATTTATCGACCGCAATGATGCGCAGCTTTGGCGCGCGCCGTGATACTATTTGCGCCGATGAACCCTTTTATGCGCCCTATCTGGCCATAACCGGCCTTAATCACCCGATGCGCGATGCAATTTTGCAGGCCCATGAAAATGACCCTAAAAAGGTTGCACATTCCATGGCCTATACGCCTGCACCCGCGCCAATATTTTACCAAAAACATATGTGCCATCATATGGTGCCGGAAATTGACCGCGATTGGATGGGGCAAATGCGCAATGCCTTTCTCATCCGTCACCCCGCCAAGGTGCTGGCATCTTACGCCAATAAGATGGAGGATGTCTCGCTAGAGGCGATTGGCTTTGTCCAGCAGGCGCAGCTTTTTGACCATGTAACCAATAATCTGGGCCAGCCAGCAATCGTGGTGGATAGC
The DNA here is from genome assembly GCA_964484855.1 of uncultured Sphingomonadaceae bacterium. GTDB lineage: Bacteria > Pseudomonadota > Alphaproteobacteria > Sphingomonadales > Sphingomonadaceae > Alterisphingorhabdus. The sequence goes on from CAZAHS010000022.1 coordinate 4,224, forward strand.
GATGATATATTGCGCGATCCGCCCGCTATGCTTGCCGCGCTCTGCGATGCGCTGGGCATTGAATATACTAACGAGATGCTAAGCTGGCAGGCGGGTTATCAGCCGCAAGACGGCATTTGGGCAAGCCATTGGTATAATGCCGTGATTGCCAGCACCGGCTTTGCAAGCCCTAAAAAAGGCGCAGATTTAACCCCGCCCGACTTGCCGAAAGATTATACGAATATCGCAGAGCAAGCGCTGCCGCTTTATAACCATATGCGGCAATTTGCGATGAAAGCTGCATGAGCGCGTTGCTGCCAAAGCGTCAGCGCATGTTCATTTTGTCATTGCAACACAGCAACAAAAGGAAAATTCACAAGCTGTATTGCTATAACAATACAGCGGCGCTAGCATAAGGGCATATGGACAATATAGACGAGGAACTCAGCGCTTTTAACCAGCGCTATTTTGCCGAGAAGCAGGCCCGCCAGCCATGGATGGCGCGGCGCAAATGGTTGCCGACTTTCTGGCCGTTTCGGCGCGATAAAGCCAATGGTATAAATGGCACCGTGTACGATGATGATGGCAATATCATTGAACCCATTAAAACACCGCGCACATGGCGCTGGTGGTTGCTGCGCGGGCTTATTGCTTTTGTCGTCATATTGCTGGCGCTTATTCTCTATCTGGCGATCACTGCGCCGCTGTCAAAATCATTAGAGCCAATTGCTGCGCCGGAAATCACTTTGCTGAGCGCCGATGGCCGGCCCATTGCCCGCAATGGCGCGGTGGTGAAAGAGCCAGTGGATGCCGCCACATTGCCCAAGCATGTAACACAGTCATTTCTGGCAATTGAGGATAGGCGTTTTTATAGCCATTGGGGCATTGATCCGCGCGGTATTGGCCGCGCTCTATGGTCCAATATATCGGGTGAAAGCGGTACACAGGGCGGCAGCACGATCACGCAGCAGCTTGCAAAAATCAGCTTTCTAACCCCCGAACGCAGCCTAACCCGCAAAGCGCGTGAGGCACTGATCGCCTTTTGGATGGAGGCATGGCTAACCAAGGACGAGATTTTAAGCCGCTATCTCTCCAACGCTTATTTTGGCGATAATGTTTACGGTCTGCGCGCAGCGTCCTTACATTATTTTTACCGCCAGCCGGAAAATCTGAAGCCTGAACAGGCGATTATGCTGGCCGGGCTGGTGCAGGCACCCAGCCGCTATGCCCCGACCAGCAATTGGGATGGCGCGGTTAAACGCTCCCAAATGGTGCGCCGCGCCATGGTGGCGGCAAAATTTATGACACAGGCGCAGGTGGATGCCCTGCCCCGCCCAGAGCTGGATGTGCGCCCGCGCAAAAGCCTGCCCAGCGGCAGCTATTTTGCCGATTGGGCCATGGGGCAAGCGCGTGAACTGGCGGGGGAAAGCTATGCCACGCGTGAAATCAAAACCACCTTAGACAGCCGCCTGCAACGCATCGCGCAAAGGGCCATATCGGGCGCCATATCGCGCAGCGCATTGGGCGATGCACAGGTCGCATTGGTGGCCATGCGGCCCAATGGAGAGGTGGTCGCCATGGTGGGCGGGCGCGATTATAAAGCATCCGCCTTTAACCGCGCGACACAGGCGCAGCGGCAATCTGGCTCAACCTTCAAATTGTTCGTCTGGCTGGCGGCGCTGCGCTCTGGCATCGGGCCGGAAACCATTGTTGATGACAGCCCGATTGAGAAAGGCAGCTATCGCCCCAAAAATGCGGGCGGCCAATATCGCGGCGATATTACGTTGGAAGAGGCCTTTGTCCGCTCCAGCAATGTGGTCGCGGTGCGGCTGTTCAATCATTTGGGCAGCGAGGCCGTGCTGCGCGAAGCAGCCAATCTGGGCGTCACAGCCGATTTTGTCGATGGCGACCCTAGCCAGGCCTTGGGCAGCGCATCGGTCAGCCTGATTGAGATGACAGCGGCTTTTGCCGGATTGGCTGGCAATGCATGGCCAGTGAAACCCCATGCTCTGCCACAAGAGGAACAAGGCTGGTGGGATTGGCTGTTTAACGGCCCTGATAGCTATTCAGACCGCATGCACGACGATATGCAGCAAATGCTGCGCGCCGCAGTTAATCGCGGAACAGGCCGCGCCGCGCGCCTTTCCATCCCGCAATATGGCAAGACCGGCACCAGTCAAGATAACCGCGATGCCGTTTTCATCGGCTATGCAGGTGATCTGCCAGATAGTTTGATCGTCGGCGTGTGGGTCGGTAATGATGATAATAGCCCGCTAAACGGCATACAGGGCGGCGGCCTGCCCGCGCGAATATGGAAGCGCTTCATGGCACAGGCACAAAGCGGCGCAGTGAAAACCAAAGCTGCGCCCAAAAAGCAACCGGCAAAAGCCAATATCGCCAAACCGGAACCAGCAGATGATGAAGCTGTAGAGAATATAGAGGGCCAGATTGGCGAAACCGAAATCCAGTTAAATGAGCAAGATGGTCTGATAATCAGCACTGAAATTGACGGGCAAGAGGTCGAGCTTAATATTGGCGGCGAGGAATAAGATTATGGGGTGAAGAAATTACCCCTATGCGAAAGCCGCCGCCATGCATATGTAGCTTTTATGAGTGAACGCACCCCCATTGACGATTTTAAGACTGTGCTGGCTGGCACCGCGCGCGCCATTTCGCATGAGGATGAGGTTGAGCTGGCCTTTACCGCCGATCCGCCATCACAATCGGGCAGCAAGATGAAGGTGCCCATGCCGCAGCGCAGCCTGCCCGCCGATCAAGTGGCGCAGGCGCGTGGATTTAGCGATCTTTATGCGCTGAAATTGCGCCATCATGATGCGCGGCTGCATAATGCCCGCGCCCCACATGAGGCAGCGGCGCGCGCGGTTTATGATGCGATGGAGCAGCTACGCTATGAAGTGCTGGGCGGCAATGCGATGCCCGGCCTGGGTGACAATCTGGATGCCGCACTGGAAATGCGGATGCGCAGTGACCCCATTTCGCGGGCCACACAGCGCGATGAAGTACCGCTTTCAACCGCTGTATCGCTTATCGCGCGGGAAAAACTCACTGGACGCCCTGTACCAAAACGCTGTGAGGACGGTGTGGAGCTGGTGCGCGAATGGATAGAAAGCCGCGCGGGCGAGGATATGGATGCGCTGCTTGATAAGGTGAATGACCAGCGCGGCTTCGCTGAAATCCTTCAGGATTTGCTCTCCCATCTTGAGCTGACCGAGGGTCAGATGGATGAAGAAGAGGGCGAGGACGAAGAGGGCGAAAGCGAAGGCGAGGACGATCAGGACGAGCCGGAAGAAGGCGAAGACGAAGCCAGCGGCGATCAAGGCCAGACCGAGGCACGCGGCGAAGAGCAAGAAGGCGATGGCGGCGAGGACGGCGAAAGCCAGGAAGCCGAAGCCGAATTTGACGAAGATGGCGATGGTGACCCGGGCGATGCCGGTGATGATGGCATGATGCCGGTGCGGCCCAATCGGCCATGGACCGATCTGCCCAATGACTTTGATTATAAAGCCTTTACCACCCGCCATGACGAGCAAATTGCCGCCACCGAATTATGCGATGAGGATGAGCTGGGCCGTCTGCGCGATTATCTGGATCAACAGCTTACCCATTTGCAGGGCGCGGTTACAAAATTGGCCAATCGCCTGCAACGCCGCCTCATGGCGCAGCAAAGTCGCAGTTGGGATTTTGACCAAGAGGAAGGCTTGCTGGATGCGGCGCGTCTGGCGCGTGTGGTTATTAATCCCGGGCAGTCTTTGTCTTATAAAATGGAGCGCGATACTGATTTTCGCGATACAGTCGTCACCATGTTGATTGATAATAGCGGCTCCATGCGCGGACGGCCTATATCCATCGCGGCCATAAGCGCGGATATTATGGCGCGGACATTGGAGCGCTGCGGCGTCAAGACCGAGATATTGGGCTTTACCACCAAGGCATGGAAAGGCGGGCAATGCCGCGAGGAATGGCTCGGCGATGGCCGCCCCACCAATCCTGGCCGTCTGAACGATCTGCGCCACATCATCTATAAACAGGCCGATGAACCATGGCGGCGCGCGCGCAAAAATCTTGGCCTGATGATGCGTGAGGGTTTGCTGAAAGAAAATATTGATGGTGAGGCTCTGCTCTGGGCGCATAAGCGGCTGATAAACCGGCCAGAGGAGCGGCGCATATTGATGGTCATTTCTGATGGCGCGCCGGTGGATGATTCCACTCTTTCAGTCAATCACGGTGCCTATTTGGAGCAGCATTTGCGTCAGGTTATTGACTGGATAGAGAAAATGTCACCGGTCCAGCTTATCGCCATCGGTATTGGCCATGATGTGACCCGCTATTACCGCCGCGCCGTGACTATAATGGATGCTGAGCAATTGGGCGGCACTATGGTGGAGCAATTGGCTGAGTTATTTGATGATGAATAAATAGCCTATATTTACCAATATAATATATTCCCACTTTACTCTATATTAACTCTCCATAACTATCTGTGATAAGGCATAGATGGAATTTGAGAGGGGCTTTATGGATATGTCTGGGCGTTTCACAGCGAATAGCTGCCCAGATTATGCGCGTCTGGTAACCGTTTGTGATGCAGATGTAAGCCAAACCATGCTTGAGCGTTCGCTCGACCGGCCTTTTTCCAAACATGCCATTAATATCATTCCTCTGGTGGTTATTCTTGTCAACGCCATCAATATGCCTGACCCTGCCATTACCTATAAACTGGTCGCCGCGCAGTTTTTGGCTATTATTGGTGCCGCTATAGCCGCCAATACTCTGCTCAATGCCTATAGAAAAGATAAAGACGGCCGCATTTTGCATCTCTTATGGTTGTTTATGGAGGGCCTATCAGGTGCAATTTGGGGCTTAATGCTCTACACAATATCTGGCCCCGTACTGACAGGGCATGTTTTCAGTGTTGTTGCTGTCACTGTGTGCGGCACTATCATTGCCGGAACCATTAAAAGCTCCACCACGTTAAACGCATCAAAAGTGCAGATTTTTGGCTTTGCTCTCACATCAATTCCTATAGCGCTCATCTATTATAATAATTTTGGCCTAACGGTTGTTATTGCCCTTATCGCCATGCCTATCGCGGTCACTTTAACCGCAAAACATGCATGTGAAGAAAACGCCAATGGCATAAGAACCGAAATGGAAAACGGCCTGCTAGCATCACATTTGGCGGATGCTTTACAGGTGGCAGATTTTATGTCGCGCCATGATAGCTTGACCAATTTACTCAACCGCCGTGAGCTTGCTGAACAGGCAAAGTCTTTGAGATCCGAACATCCTGATCGGGATATCATGGTCATGTTGCTCGACCTAGACCATTTCAAAAAAGTGAATGATATGTTCGGCCATGCTATTGGTGATTCTGCACTGCGCTACACAGCCAATGCCTTGCGCTCTGTAATAGGCGATGAGGATGAAGCCAGCTCAGATAGTCATGCTCTTGCGCGTTGGGGCGGTGAAGAATTTGTAATATTGCTGGCCGATATCAGCACCGATAAAGCTGCAATATTGGGCAAGCAGATCCGGCAGCAACTGGTAGGCCATCATGAACCTGACTGGCCGGAAGAGATGGCGATCACAGCATCAATTGGTAGCGCCAAATGGCTTCCAAATGAACCACTGGATGATGCAATCGCCAAAGCCGACAAGGCGATGTATGATGCAAAAAACAAAGGCCGCAATGCCTTTGTACATCAAAATGGCTAAAGCGCAGGCGGCTATGCCCCATGCTTAATATCCATTATTCGGAAGACTTGTTCTGAACCACACGCTCTAGAAACACGTCACTAAGCCTCGAAAAAACTGCGACCTCTACGGCCAGATTTCCCTCAGTCGTACCGTAATCAGCGATGACATAACGGGCCATATAGACTTGCTTTTCATTGATTTCGCCGACTTTTGCCGCGCGAAAAGAGCTGTTAAAATCAGACAATCTTTTTGTTACATCCTGCGCACTGCCATTTGTTGGAAATGCCCATAAAGCGCGCATTTCCATGCCATCACAATCGGTAAGCGCTTCTTCATTTTTGCAGCCGATAAATGTGAAAATGATTTTCATGCCCGATGGGTTTTCCATAATCATAACCTTTTCCTCAAGATAGGTTGAGAAACTGGTCTGGAATTTAAAGCTATCCGCAATAGTGGCTATGCTGTCTGCGCCTATGCGCGCAGCTTTTTCTTTGTCCAACTCCTGCGCGGCCGCGGCTGATGCACAGCTTAGACTTGTTAATGCAGCCAGTGCAGTTACACTCTTTAAAAACATTGCCTTTCCTTTCACGAGGATAACGTAAAGGCATATGGTAAAAGGTAAAGCGTAAATTGATACGCATACGTAACTGTTATGGCGGCAATATTGGCCCTATAAATAATGGAATATAACAATGGATAAGCCAGCAAAGCAGTCAGCTATTAGAGTATTTTTCCGCTGGTTATTGGCAATACTCTATCTAATCGCAGGGATAGCCCATATCATGCGGCCCGAAGGTTTTTTGGCGATTACACCCAATTGGGTGCCCTTTCCTGAACAAATGGTGCTCTGGACCGGGATAGCAGAAATTGCAGGCGCGATAGGTTTAATAATCCCCCATTTGCGCTATGCCGCAGCCATTGGTCTGGCGCTTTATGCGTTGTGCGTATGGCCGGCCAATATAAACCATGCCGTCAATAATATCGCGCTTGGCGGAGATACTTTAGGATTAGGCTATCACATACCGCGCCTAATGTTGCAGCCGCTCATTATATGGTGGGCCTTATGGGCAGGCAGCGTGATTGATTGGCCGTTTAAGAAGCGCGATATGGCCAATCAGGAAAGCGTCTAATTTTTACCCCGCCCCGAACCAAAAACGCAAATGGCCCCGCCCTCTTATAGGAAATCATTCCAGTCAGAGTGCGGGGCCAATAATGTCTTATCTCAAAACTAGCGAGATAATGTGTTGGTCACGTTAAAATATAACCACATCCATGCTGCCGCGGGTTGCGCCAATGCCTTCAACACCGACAATCTGATATCCTGAAGGCGCAGACGCACCGACATCACTGCCATTGCCATTATTCCAGAAGTTGAAAAATGTGTTCATGCTAATGGTGCGCTGGCCGCGATTCTTCTCGGTTCTGCGCACGGCCCATATTTGTCTAAAGGGAGCATTTCCCCCTCTGCAACCATTGCCGCGATTAAGCACGCCGGAACTATAATAATCATATCTGGTGCCGTTAATCAACCCGCTGCCTTCAAATGATGTGCCAAATGGCCGGAAGCTGCTGGGGAATGTCCCAGTACCATTAGGGCCAGCATTTCTTTGGTACCAACCGTCAACCACATAATATTCACGCATTGTGATTGTATTTCGGCCTGGAACCTCAGTTCGCGTTGGGCACAGCCAACCATATACCCCCATTGTGGCCACTTGCGGCGTATCTTGAGGAGCGCCACGTCCACCCGGGGATGTTGCTGAGGCGCTAAAACCTCGCACATTGAAAGTTATGGAACGCGATTTATTTGCTGCGGCGGGAGCCCAGCCCGCGCCAACAACATAATCATCGCTGCTGCCATCGCCATTCCAGCGCATGCGGGTGTGCGCATGCCTGATTGTCGTGCGCGCACATGCAAAATCGGTGAACAATGTACTGTTATTATTGCGCATACCGGTGGAAAAATAACTAAAATATTCTGATCCACAGTTGGCTGGCAATCTTTCAATCGGTCCTGCACGATTGCCTTGACGTACTTCCTGAAAACTCTGCGCCTGCGCCCCGCCCGAAAAACAGGTCATAGCTGCAACCGCACCCAAAGACGTTAATGCTGTAGTGATAAATTTCTTCATATTCCCCTCCGTTGAAATAATATTTATTATATTTTTTTCAAAACGTATTTTTATTACGCAGAAAAAAGATAGCGCTATCATTTTGAGTCTGTCAACAGTGAAAATATACATGGCTTGACAAATGCAATTAGGATCGCCGTAGCTGGAGAGAAACAAAATAATATGTTGGCAGCAATATTATTCGCCTGCAAGCTATTGTTATATAGAGTATATTTAGCACAATATGGCTTTAGCGGCATACAGCATAGCGTTCAGATGCGTAATAACCGCCTTAAACATATCGCCCGCCCTTTTGTGACCGCTAACATTTTTATATATGAATTATCAGGCAGTTACGCTCTAATTATGCGCTTATGGGCCTTCCCTATTCTAAGCTCGCAATATTTTTTACCAATGGCCAGTGCCAGATGTGCCCTTTACTGGCCCTTTTATGCGGTCTGTCATCCAGCCGCCGTAAAATCTACCCGGTTGCGGACGCACGCGCTCATCGCCAACATAGCATTCCAGCTTGGCCGGATAAAAGGCAAACCAGCCCGCAATATCAGCATAGCCTTCCGCCAGATCGTTAAAAGGGTCTGGATAGGTCCATGCCGCGCCTATAATGCGCCTTCCGTCCGGCAAATGCAGATCGTGCGCAACGCCAACACCCTTCCACTCGCATATTGATAGCTGGTCAGTCGGCTGCAACCAGTCCGTGCGCACATCTTGTGGCGGCAAATAGGGCGCTGGCGGGCTGGCTGTTTCCTTCATATCCAACGCAGCTTTGCTATGCGCAATAACAATATCACCCAGCCTTACAGTAATCGGCGCTGGTGCGGGCACCAATATGGGCGGGCGCGGATAATCCCATACCGATTCCTCGTCCGTGCCAACAGGCTCCAAATTGGTGGGGCGGAAATCACGATCCCAATGGTCGCGCCCTGACCTAACCCGCGCTAATAATGCTGCTTTGTCCGGTAGATATATTTCTGGCATTATATTTCCGTTTTTTATGAGGGTTTTGCGATGGCCTTATCATCTTCACTCCAGCCACATCCTGCACGAATATCATCGCCTATCTGCAATGTTGCAATATAAGGGTAGATGCGCTCTGACATACCATCAAAACACTCCCCGGGCGTAAGCGCCAAGAGAAAATTCTGCCCCTGCAATTCACCGCTAAAAGACAGGCCGCCGCGGCCTGCAAAGCGTTTTATACTAATCTGCGTACCATTCGGATTATCGGGTACAATATAGGTCACATTGTCCCCGCTCACTTCCCCGCTCCAAAATGGCTCCGTGCCGGTAAGGTGGATTATTGTATCAGGCGCAATCTGAGAAAAGGGCTGTCCGCTCTCATTGCCTTGCGGAATATTGGCGTTGCCCGCTCCTTCACCATTGCCGCAGCCCGCCATCAGCAATAGGGGCGGCAGCATGACAATCATCACCCATAAGCGCATCAAATACCCCATGCGATAATGCCCAAAATCAGAGATAAGCCGCCAAGGCGAACCGATAATGGCCAGCGCAATTTTAACCACCAAGGCGGCGTATATTCGGTCAGTTTTTTGTCTACCAATGGGGTAAGCATGAGGCACAAGCCAAGCGCCAACAGCATCGGCCCGCTATAGCTAAGGCCCAGCAGCAAAAGCGGCACCAATGTTGCCAGCGCAATCAGGCTAGGCGCAATGGCGGCCCAATAAACCCAGTCCGGTGTCTGCTTGCCCTGCACTTCGCCGGCAGCCGCCAGCCCCCACCAAAGGCCGCCCAAAAAGCTGAAAATAAGCGCGGCATAAACATGTGCCAGCATCAGTGCGTTAAACCGCCAAGTCTCGTCCGCAACAAGCACCGCAATCAGACAGGCAATTTGCGGCAGCAATCCCGCATGGCCCAGATAGCGCGGCACCGCTGGAACATTATTAGAGATAGCATTGGGCTTAGACATTGCATCACGCGAACCAGCGTCTGCTCTGTTTTCAGGGATTTTGGTCATGCCAATTGATTAGCATTTACAACAAAATGCAGCAACGGTGATGGCGGCAAATTTCATTTTAGCCTGCTATAAAAAAACCGCCATTCCTCCATCCTTTATAGGATAGGCAGAATGACGGTCTTTATTTCTTGCAGCGATGCAGCACAAAGCTGCATCATGGCAAAAAGGCAATTAGTCAGATTGTGACAGATTTACCGCTGAAGCCTTGCCGTTACGGCCGGTTTCAATTTCAAAAGCAACGCGCTGATCTTTATCAAGCGTCTGCATACCCGCGGCTTGCACTGCAGAAATATGCACAAAGCTATCTGCTGAGCCATCATCAGGCTGAATAAAGCCATAGCCTTTATCGGTATTGAAGAATTTTACTGTTCCGGTCTTGCTCATTATGGTTTCCTTTCAAGAAACGCTAGCATTCCCCGCCGCATAAAGCCGCAGGATATTCATGGTTCAACCCGCCCAGACATTGGGCGCGAGGCGTGAAATCGTCTTTTGAAAGGAAGTCGCCATCTGCTATTCGCCGCGCAATATAGGAATATTCCCGTATTAGCGGCTGTCGTCAAATCTCGAAGTCCGTCGCAATTGTTCGACGTCAACGGCTAAGCCCTAACAGATGTAAAACAGAATAGCCACCAATTAGTGTAAAAATCACAATGGCTTCAATTGCATAGTGGCGCTAAATGGCAGAACATGTAACATTTATCGGGTAAAATAATGACGAAAAATAAGAATATGCTATGGGACAGGATATGACGCAAATTGCCCCAGAAAATGCAAACTCCCTTTCCGGAACCTGCTTGTGCGGCGCGGTCAGCATAAATTTCACGCCGCCCGGAACGCATATCGACGCCTGCCATTGCAGCATGTGCCGCAAATGGGCGGGCGGACCGCATATCGGCCTGCCCATGGTGAAAGAGGCCGATTTTTCGGGTGAGGCCAATATAGAACACTTTGCATCCTCTGAATGGGCAGAGCGCGGATTTTGTAAGACATGCGGCACACATCTTTTTTATTATTTCGTGCCGCAAAAGGCCTATTCTTTCCCCGCAGGCCTGTTTGACGGGCTAGAGGGTTTCACCATGACCGAAGAAATCTTCATCGACGCAAAGCCGGATTATTATAGCTTTAGTGGAGAGCGCGAGCGACTGACCCAAGAGCAAGTAATGGTGAAATTCGCGGCTGCTATGGCCCAAAGCCAAGACAATGGACAAACATGATGCACCGCGCATTTTTGTCTATGATAGTTGTTCCATTCCTGCTGCTCGGCGGATGTTTTGGCGGCGCAGGGCCAGTGGGCAATATAGCGGTTCCCCAGCCTGCAAAGCCGATTGAGATCAGCCGCTATCTTGGCCTTTGGTATGAAATGGCCCGTTATGAAGCGCCGTTTCAAAAAGGCTGTGACAATGTGACCGCTGATTACACCCTGCGTGATGATGGCAAGATTTCAGTGCTGAATAGCTGTGTCAAAGACGGCGAAACAACGACCGCCAAGGGCCGTGCCAAAATTGTGGAAGGCGGCGAGGATGCGGCCCAAAATGCCAAGTTGAAAGTTTCTTTCTTCGGCCCGTTTTATGGCGATTATTGGGTGCTGGACCGCGCCGCGCCCAATGCAGATGGCCAATATGATTGGTCCATTGTCGGTGAGCCATCGGGCCGCTATTTATGGATGCTCACCCGCGATGCACAGCCCGATGATGATGTGCGCGCCGCCATTAAGGCGCGGGTCATTGCACTCGGCTATGACTGGTCACTGGTCAGACAAACAAAACATGACTAGACGCATTTAATGGCTAAACAAAAATCAGATTTCACGGTACCGGGCGAGCCGCCCATGGGCTTTTTGGCGCGCATGGTCTTTCGCATCCTTATCTTCATTTATCGCCGCCACAAATTTACCGCTATTGGCGAGCGCCCGCCTTTTGATAAATTTGTGATGATCGCCGCGCCGCACACCAGCAATTGGGATTTCCCCAATTATATCGGCCTGACCCGCGAATTGGGTTTGCGCACCCGCTTCATGGCAAAGGACAGCCTTTTCAAATGGCCGATGCACAACTTTATGGCGCAAGTCGGCGGCGTGCCGGTTAAGCGCGATAAAACGCGCGATATGGTGCAGCAAATGGCCGAGCGCATCACCGCCAGCGACGAATTCATCCTCACCATCGCACCAGAGGGGACGCGCAGCCAGTCCACGCGGTGGAAAACCGGTTTCTATCATATCGCCCATGCCGCCAATATTCCCATTGTCTGCGGCTTTATGGATTATGAAAATCGGCGCGGCGGCATCGGCCCCATCATTCACCCGACCGGCGATTATGATAAAGATATGGCCCCCGCCTTCGCCTTTTATAAAGGCATGCAGGGGTTAAGAGGCGAAGGCCTGAAAAGCTAGAAATTGGAGGTATTTTAATGGCTGAAGCAATTATAATCGACTGGTACGGTCCATATAATAGCAAAGATGACCTTAGGCATGAGGCCAAGGATTTCAACGACGGTACTGCAATTCTATACATGGCGTTGAAAAACCGAAATATTGTTAATTATATAGGTATGACCACCAAGCCGCATAGCCGTTTTGATAACCATGAAAAATTGGCTAACGCAGCACATAAGCATTTCTATATAGGTGAAATTACGACACGTGGAGCGGGAGGTCGCCGCTCCACTAAGCACAGGTCTGACCATAGAATGGCGGAACAGGCCCTAATCGCTTACTTACAACCAGCCTTGAACAGCAATCTGCGTGAAAAAGACTTGGAGGACTGCTGTGTAGTATATTCACGCTTTTTTTCGGTTCTTAATGGAGAAGAGCCAATAAACGTACTGCCCAAATTTCCAAGGGTTATTGCTTATAATTCATGGTCGGAAGAGTGGGATAGTTAATAGAAAATCAGTATAATCAAAAACGCTATTATTCTGGTCGATGCAGATGCCTGCCCTGTAAAGGATGAAATATACCGCGTGGCGCAGCGCCATGGCGCAATGGTCTATATTGTCAGCAATGCACCCTTTCGCGTACCCGTCGGTCCGCTGGTCAAACGCATTTTGGTAAACAACAGTTTCGATGCTGCCGATGACTGGATTGCAGACTATGCCGAACAGGCCAGCAGCCCCGTCATCATCATCACCGCTGATATATTGCTGGCCGATCGCTGTATAAAGGCAGACGCCATGGT
>CAZAHS010000023.1:0-14308 GCA_964484855.1 uncultured Sphingomonadaceae bacterium
TCATTGACCATCTCTCGCGCATGAAGCGCAATATGGTGCTAAAAAAACTGGAAAAGGCGCGCAAAGCAGCGGCGTAAATTGCGTGGCGGATAAGTTGTTATAGCGCTTGCCAAATCCATCAACAGGTTTTATGTTCTTGTTGTGTTCCACGTGAAACCTACAGGAGCTGTTCGTGGGTGAAAATCTGCTACCACTCATCATTGCTATCATTACCTTGCTGGTTGGCCTTGGGCTTGGCTGGTTTTGGGTGCGCGCCCGCTTGTGTCTCTTCGCGCAGAACAAGATGCTGCGGAGGCCGAGATTAAGGCACTGAATGAGCGGCTAATGACCGAATTGCGGGGCATGGAGGCGCTGAAACAAAGCGCGGAACGTGCGGAAGGGCTGTCTGCACAAATAGAGGATTTGCGTAACGAACGCGAAAGGCTGGGGCAGGAAAATGCGGGGCTAAAGGCCGATGCAGCCAATCATGAAAAACAGGTTTTGCAATTGTCTCAGCAGCGTGAGGAGCTGGTCCGCCAATTTGGTACGGTCGGTAACAAGATGCTGGAAGAGGCGCAGCAAAAATTTCTGGAACGCGCCAATGCGCGCTTTTCCCAATCTGAGGAAAAAAGCGAGGAGCGCATTAAGGCTTTGCTTAATCCGGTGGGGCAGAAACTGGCCGAATATGGCCAGCAGGTCGCCAATGTAGAGAAGCAACGCAATGAGGCTTATGGCGACTTAAAGGGCCTGATGGACCAGATGCGGGCGGGTCAGGACAATGTGCGGCAAGAAACGGCGCGGCTTGTCAATTCGCTGCGCAATGCGCCCAAAGCGCGGGGCCGCTGGGGCGAACAGCAATTGCGCAATGTGCTGGAGGCTTGCGGGCTAGCCGAACATACCGATTTTGTGATGGAGCAAAGCATCGAAACCGATGAAGGGCGTTTGCGGCCCGATGCGGTGGTGCGTATTCCGGGCGGTCAATCCTTGGTGATTGATGCCAAGGTATCGCTTAACGCTTATCAGGATGCCTTTGCCGCTGATGATGAAGAAGGCCGTGCTGTGGCGCTGGCGGCGCATTGTCGCTCCATGCGGGCGCACATAGATGGCCTGTCGCGCAAGGCCTATTGGGATCAGTTTGAGGATGCGCCGGACTATGTGATTATGTTTGTGCCGGGCGAGCATTTTCTGGCCGCCGCTTTGGAGCATGATGCAAATTTATGGGATTTTGCGTTTGAAAAGAAAGTGTTGCTTGCCACACCTACCAATTTGGTGGCGATAGCGCGGACTGTCTCCAGCGTTTGGCGGCAGGAGGGGCTAGCGCGAGAGGCCAAACAGATCGGCGCATTGGGCAAAGAAATGTATGATCGTTTGGCCATTTCCGCCGAGCATTTGAAACGCGTTGGCACAGGGCTAAATTCTGCGGTTGGCAATTATAACAAATTTGTCGGCAGTTTTGAGCGCAATGTCCTGGCCACAGGCCGCCGCTTTGCCGAGTTAAATGTTGATACCGGCAAACGCGAATTGGAACAAGTGCCGGAGTTAGACGCTCTGCCGCGCTATGGTGATAACAAAGCAGAAAGCGATGATGATTAAGCGCCGCGCTGTTGGTTCAGCACTTCATACGCCATAACAGCAGTGGCGACTGCTGCATTTAGGCTATCGGCTTTGCCCAGCATCGGGATTTTCACTCTTATATCGCAGGCAGCTTCATATTCATCGGGCAGGCCCTGTGCCTCATTACCGATCAGCAAAAAGGCCGGCTGCTTATAGCGTATGGCCTGATAATCTGTATCGGTTTGCAGCGATGTTGCCACCAATTGCCCGTCACCTGCGCGTAGCCATGTTAAAAAATCACTCCAGCCAGCGTGCACAATTTTCTGCGTAAATATTGCGCCCATGCTGGCGCGTACGGCTTCGACAGAAAACGGGTCAACGCACTGGTCAATCAATATCAATCCGCCAGCGCCAACCGCATCGCCGGTGCGTAAGATTGTCCCCAAATTGCCGGGGTCGCGTATTGCTTGGCCCACCAGCCAGATATTGCTGGCGCTGCGATCAAGCGCTTCCAAAGCCATATCATGATCGGCAAAGACACCTAGCACTGATTGCGGATTATCCTTGCCCGAAATTTTGCTCAATATGTCGGGGCTGGTCAAAATAATATCACCGCCACAGCGCGTGACCGCCTCAGTTAAAGCGGTAAGCAGCGGATGGTCATCGCGGCTTTCTGCCATCACCAAAGTTTGCGGCACAAATCCGGCTTCTAATGCTTCGGTGAGAAGGCGCAGACCCTCAGCCAAAAAAACAGCTTCACGGCGGCGATGTTTCTTTTCACGCAGCGAACGCAAATATTTCACGGTCGGGTTAGAAAATCCGGTTATGGTTTTTATGGGCATAGATCGGGGCCGCGCATTGGCGTTTAGTCTTCACCAAAGCCGTCTAATATAAGGCCGGTTAATTTGTTCAGTGTCGCCTCAGCATATTTGCCTTCAACAGTGATGGTAATATCGTCACCCTTGGCCGCGCCCAACATCATCAGGCCCATTATGCTATCGCCAGTTACAGAATTGTCACCCTTTGCAACCACAACCTTTTGCCCATCTGTTAAATGCGCAACGACATTGACAAATTTAGCGCTGGCCCGTGCGTGCAGGCCCTTTCTGTTGCATATTGTGACTGTTTTACTGACCATTTGCTGCCTCATGCTGAACATTGAGCAATTCTGAAGCAACTGAAATATATTTCTGTCCTGCCTCTCGTGCTGCGGCAACGGCGCTGGTCACATCCATCGCTTTGCGCGCGCCTTCTAAGCGGATGAGCATTGGCAGGTTAACGCCGGCAATCACTTCAATATGCCCTGATTCCATGAGTGATATGGCCAGATTAGAGGGCGTACCTCCAAATAAATCTGTCAATATAATCACGCCATCACCGATATTATTTTCGGCAATGGCCGCCGCTATATCCTCTCGGCGCTTTTCCATATCATCATTTGGCGCAATGCAGATAGTGGCAATCTGCTTCTGCTTGCCCACCACATGCTCCATGGCGGACACAAATTCTTGCGCCAAAAGGCCATGCGTTACCAACACAATACCGATCATTTCGCACTGGCTCCAATATGGTATAGGCTATGAGGCAACGGGTTGATCCGCATGTCCAAACCCTCAAACTGTTAGCTTTGGTCTTGCTCGACCGCGTTGGAAGGACGCGATGCAAGATTACGATGAGAAATAGTGGGCGAAAATCCTCCACCGCGCAACCCCTGTGCAATTCTTTCCGCAGTAAACACAGAACGGTGTCTTCCGCCAGTACAGCCAAAGGCAATATGCACATAGGCCTTTCCTTGCTCTGCATAACGGGGCAGCAAGAATAACAGCATTGATAATATACGTTCAAAAGCCTCTGCAAAGGCCGGGTCTGCGCAGATATATTCGCCAACCGGAGCATCTTGTCCGGTCATCGGGCGCAAATTCTCATCCCAATGCGGGTTGCGCAGAAAACGCATATCAAAAACCAGATCGGCAATGGCCGGCATTCCGCGCGCAAAGCCGAAGCTGGAAATAGAAATAATCGGGCTATTGCTCTGCGCATTGCCAAGGCTTTTGCGAATATGACCAGTAAGTTCTGGGACGCTGAGATTTGATGTTGTAATCAGCTTATCCGACCATCGGCGTAATGGCGCGAGCAGATTGCGTTCCTCCGCAATGCCATCAATGACCGGCCTGTCCTTGGCCAGCGGATGCGGGCGGCGCGTTTCATTATAGCGCCGTTCTAGCTCATGATCGCTGCAATCAAGGAAAATGGTCTGTATTGCAATATTATCATGGGCCGAAAGTTGCTTGATAGTCTCAATAACCGAAACAGGATCAAAGCCGCGTGTTCGGCTGTCAAAACCTATTGCCAAGCGGTTTTGTATGGATGATCGGCCTGCCGCATTGGGCGTTGCCATTAATCCTTCGAGCAACCTTATAGGGAAATTGTCGATAATCTCCCATCCCATATCCTCCAATGTTTTCAGCATGGTGGATTTGCCAGCGCCTGACATGCCAGTGACCAATATGATGTCAGACTGGGCTGTATCGCTTATATCGGGCTTTGCTGAGATGTTATTATTCGCTGCCATATATGTTATGTGATGCTCCGTCCGTAAAGTTGCAATGCATATTCCAGCTTAAGCGGCGCCAGTGCCATATCGGGATAGATTGACAAAGTGGGTATAGCGGTTCCGCATATCTGTTCTTCGTCTGCACTTTCGCGAAAGCGCGGCGCATTATGATGCAAAATGATTTTTAGAGATATGGGCGTAATATGGGCTGCTGCCTCCACATTGATGATGCCCAGATTGCGCACTTCCAACTGGCCGTGAATATTGGGGGGAGCGGCTGCAAATAATGCACCATTTTTTGCTTCCAACATGGTCTGGTCATCACTGATGAGCTGTGCGCCGCGATCCATCATAAGCAGGCAAAGCGCACTCTTGCCAATGCCAGAAGCACCGCAAATCAAAATACCGCGGCCTTTTAGAGCGATAGAGCTGGCCGGATAAACAATGCCGCGCGGCGCATTTTCATCGCTCATGGCTTATTCCACTACTATAATATTGGTGGGTATAGCCGGAAGGCGTATAGTGAAACATGCGCCAGAAATATTATCGCCGCGGTTGCCAGCAACAATGCTGCCCTCATGCGCCTCAATGATAGAGCGCGAAATGGCGAGGCCCAAACCGCTATGCTTGCCAAATTCTGCCTCTTCCTGGCGTCCGCTATAAAAACGCCGAAAAATATCTTCTCTCTCGCGTTCAGCAATGCCCGGCCCCTCATCAATCACCTGTATCACAACCTGCTGAGCATCACGGGTCACCAAGATTTCAATCAGGCCGTCTTTGGGGCTGAAAGATACGGCATTATCGAGCAGGTTTTGGATGACCTGCATTAAGCGGTTATTCTCTCCAAATACCATGGCCACATTTTTGCGGGGGCGGGCATAGGCAATAGCGCGGCCTTGGTTCATTTGGCGCTCTTCGCGATTAGAGAGCAATCCTGCGACCATTTCGCCAATATCAATTGGCAAAAAACGTGTGCGCGTAAGCTGTGCATCTACGCGCGATGCCTCTGATATATCTGATATAAGCCGGTCAATCCTGAGTACATCAGAGCAGGCAATATCAAGCAATTGCTTACGTAAATCGGGGTCTTCAATCCGCTCCACGCCCTCTAAGGCAGAGCGTAAAGACGCTAAAGGATTTTTAATCTCATGACTTACATCAGCGGCAAAAGCCTCTGTCGCGTCAATCCTCTGCCGCAGCGTGTTGGTCATATCGGAAAGCGCTCTTGCCAATTGGCCGATTTCATCACCGCGTGATGGCAATCGCGGCACCTCAACATCGCGCGACCGGCCCAATCTTACCTGATTGGCCGCCAATGCCAGTCTCTGCAATGGGCTGACAATGGTTCGCGCAAGGAATAAGGATAGCAAAATAGAGACAATCAGCACCGATATGAAGATTATTCCAAGGGCCAGCCTTTGTTCGCGCACGGTTGCGGTTATTGGCCGGGCATTGCGTGTGGACAATAGGGTGAGATTTGTCCCTGCAATTCTGCTGGCTGCGCTGATAACCAATGTACGGTCAGGGGCAAAGCGAATGCGCGATTCCAATTGGCCTGATGACAGGCTGGCCTTTAATTCTGGCCAATTGGCCAAATTATCAGTGGCAGGTTCGGCAAAAGGCATTAATTCCGGGGCACCGACAATTGTATCAATAACGCGGTCCAGGAAGCGCGCAACATCCTTTTGCCATCGTTCAGCCTCCGGATCACGCAAACGATATTGCGGCGTGTCCAGAACAAAACTATCCATTATTTTTTCGCCATCCAATTGGTAGATGCGAATGCGCATCTCCTTTTCCTTAGCAAAGGCGAGCAGAAAATCGTTGCGCTTATTGTCTTCTATCTGCGCGGCGGCATTGGCCAGCAAGGCAATTTGCTCGGCATCATCTTTTTGCCGGCTGAGAACCAAATTGCTACGATAATTATCCAGATATAAAATGCCGCCAGCCAGTGCAGCCACAGCAAATATGTTCACCGCCAATATGCGCGCAGTCAGCGACAATTTTCTGGTCCAGAACAGGTTGCTGCTTGTGTCAGTCGTCATCGTGAAAACGGTAACCTGCTCCGTATAATGTGTCGATAGCGGAAAAACTGTCATCGACTTCGCGGAATTTGCGGCGCAGGCGTTTAATATGGCTGTCTATTGTGCGGTCATCGACATAGACATCATCCTGATAGGCTGCGTCCATAAGCTGATTACGGCTTTTTACCACGCCGGGGCGCTGTGCCAATGTTTCTAAAATCATAAATTCGGTGACGGTCAGGACAACCTTATCGCCTTTCCAATGAACGGCATGGCGCGCTGGGTCTAGGCTAAGATGCCCGCGCACAACAGGTTCGGCGGGCGGCTGATTATCCTCTGATGCTATGGTTTGTGTAATCAGCTCAGTACGCCGCAAAATGGCTTTTATGCGCGCGATGAGAAGGCGCTGTGAAAATGGTTTTGCGATATAATCATCCGCGCCCATTGCCAGACCAAGCGCTTCATCAAGCTCATCATCTTTAGAGGTAAGGAAAATTACCGGCATGGTCAGCTTTTCGCGGATACGGCGCAGCAGTTCCAAACCGTCCATATGCGGCATCTTGATATCAAAAACGCCCAAATCAGCAGGATTTTCCAGCAATGCAGTTAGCGCTGCCTCGCCGCTATTATAGATACGGGTTGTGAAGCCCTCCGCCTGTAATGCGATGGAAACAGATGTTAAAATATTACGGTCATCATCGACCAAAGCGATTGTCGGCATGTATCTGGTCCATTCTAAAAAACACAAATTATATTAGGTGCGCAAATATTCGCTTTTTTCGATTTTGGCGAGATGGCGTAAATGCACCATATTGTCCAGTGCAGCGAATAACATGGCGATCTGGTGTCAGTTTTGGTTTTGCTGTAATCTTAGGTTATTATGATGGGATTTTACATTCATTGCCCGCAAAATCTGTATATAGGGGTAAATGAAGCTATCTTAGAGAGGATAAAGATTATGAGCTTATTAGACGGATTAATGCAAAAATTACCTGTAGACGCAAACAGCATAGGCGATATTGCAGAAAAAGTGGGCATTGACCCTTCAATGGTTGAAAAAGGCGTTGCTGCCCTGGGTCAGTCCCATGGTGAAGATGGTGACACAATGGCCGCTGCTGCAGAAAAAACTGGGCTTGATAGCGGCGCTTTGAGCGGCATTATGGAACAGCTTGGCGGCGAGGGCGGTCTTGGCCAAGTATCTGAAATGCTGAACAGCGAAGAAGGCATAATGGGCAAGGTTACTGGTTTTCTTGACCAGGATGGTGATGGCAACCCTATCAATGACATTATGGGCATGGCAGGCAAATTGTTCGGTAAGGACTAATTTTCCGCACATATTATGAGAATAAGAAAACCCGTCTTTATGACGGGTTTTTTGTGTCTGATGCAAATCTGCTACTTGCCAAAAAGCATAAAAATTGCCAGCTATCGATCATGAAAAATTTAACCATCACTCGTTCGCTAATTGCTGCTGGCAATACCCTTGCACTTCTTGGCTTGGGTCTATCATCCCCCGCATTTGCACAAGAGGGCAAGCCAACCACTGAGGATGATGTGCGCGAGCATATTGCGGTTCTGGCCAGCGACGATTTTCAGGGGCGTAATCCGGGCACGATAGGCGAAACAAAGACGCTGAATTATCTGGCGCAGCAATGGGCTGCTGCGGGCATGGTATCCGGCACCAATGACCCCGATAATCCATGGTTTCAACCTGTGCCATTGGTGCAAAGAACAATTGCTGGATCATCGCTTAATCTGATGCGCGGCGCGCGCGCCGTCAAATTCAATCCAGATGATGTGCTGCTCTCCTCACGCAGCGAGACCGCAAGCGTTTCGGGCGATATTATGTTTGTTGGTTATGGCGTTGATGGCGACAAAAAGCCCGTAGCAAATGTTGATGGTAAAATTGTCATGATGCTTTTTGGTGAGCCAGAGGGCGCAGAGGATTTTCCGGACCGCGCCGAACGTGTTGAGGCTTTGACCAAAGCAGGCGCTCAGGCTGTGCTGACCATAGCGCCATCGCAATTCCCATGGTCTGCGGTGCGCAATCAGCTCAGCCGTGGCAGCTATGAATTGGCCGATAATGCTATAACGCCTCCGATTAGCGGTTTTGCGAACAGCGATTTTGTCGAGGCAGTTTTCAACCGTAGCGGCAGTGATTTGGCCAAAGAAACCGCAAAGGCCGATGCCGGAAATTATAGCGGTTTTGCAACCGGCGTCTCTGGCGATCTGAGCGCGCTAATGTCCATCCGCGCGTTTAATAGCTATAATGTGATTGGCAAAATTCCTGGCAAAAACCCTAAAGCTGGCGCAGTTTTGTTTCTTGGCCATTGGGACCATTTTGGTTTTTGTCGGCCAGTTGAGGCGGAAGACCGCATCTGCAATGGCGCGCTTGATAACGCCTCCGGCATGGCGGTGCTGATTGAAGTCGCCGAAGAATTGGGCGCGATGGACCAGTTTGACCGCGACATTTATTTCATGGGCACCACGGCGGAAGAGCGCGGGCTGCTCGGCGCATATTATTTTGCTGATAATCCGCCATTACCGCTTGGCGATATTGCCATTGCCCTAAATATCGACACCATTGCGATAGCAGAGCGCGGCGCGCCGGTCGCGATTATTGGCCGCGGTGAAACCAGTCCGGAGCTTGATGCAACAATTGATTCCATATCCGAATCGCTGGGCCGTAAGGTGGAAACCTCACTCGATTCCAATGCCTTTATTCGCCGTCAGGATGGTTGGGCTTTGGCCGCGAAAGACGTGCCGGCTTTCATGGTTGGTGGTTCATTTGCTGATCTGGAATTGCTGCAAACCTATTTAAGCGGCGATTATCACGGGCCGGGCGATGAACTGAAAGAGGGTTTTGTCTTAGGCGGCGCTGCCGAAGACACCGATTTGCACATCGCTCTGGGCGCATATTTCGCCAATGAAGCTACCTATCCCGGCAAATAAAGAGCAGCACCATCATATATTACCGTCATGGTCTGGCAATCGCTGGACCTAATGGCTAAATGAACTGCCACGACTCGCAGCAATGTGTTGCGCGCTTGATGTTAAGGATAGTGGCATGGATATTCCTCTCGGTCTGACATTTGATGATGTTCTTTTACAGCCCGGTGCGTCTGATACCCTGCCAAGTACAGCGATTACAAAAACGCAGCTAACGCGCGATATTGCTCTCAATATTCCGGTGCTCTCTTCTGCCATGGATACCGTGACAGAAGCCGATATGGCGATTGTCATGGCCCAAATGGGCGGCATTGGTGTGTTGCACCGTAATCTTTCATTAGAGCAGCAGGTCGCTGCGGTACGTCAGGTTAAACGCTTTGAATCCGGCATGGTGGTCAACCCGATTACCATTGGACCAGATGCCAGTTTGGCAGATGCGCAGGCCATTATGCAGGCAAATCGTATTTCCGGCATTCCTGTGGTGGAACAGAGCGGCAGGCTGGTTGGTATATTGACCCACCGCGATGTGCGCTTTGCTGAAAATCCAGCTCAGCCAGTGCGCGAGCTTATGACGCATGAAAATCTGGCGACCGTTGCAGTGGGCGTTAGCCAAGAGGAGGCGCGGCGTCTGCTGCATCATCGCCGCATTGAAAAATTGCTGGTGGTAGATGATGCCTATCATTGCGTTGGCCTGATTACCGTCAAGGATATTGAAAAGGCGGTGACCTTTCCAGAAGCCACTAAAGACAGCGCTGGGCGGCTGCGCGCAGCGGCAGCATCAACCGTTGGTGAAGCTGGCGCTCAGCGTACCCGCGCTTTGTTTGAGGCGGAATGTGATGTGGTGGTGATTGACACCGCGCATGGCCATAGCCGCATGGTGATTGACAGTGTGACTGCACTAAAAAAGGAATTTCCGCATCAACAAATCATTGCCGGTAATGTTGCCACTGCAGAGGCAACCAAGGCGTTAATTGATGCTGGCGCAGATGCCGTAAAAGTTGGCATTGGCCCGGGTTCTATTTGCACAACGCGGGTTGTGGCCGGTGTTGGCGTGCCGCAATTGACCGCGATTATGCAATCGGCAGAAGCCGCGAAGTCCGCCAATGTTCCTATTATCGCAGATGGCGGTTTGCGCACTTCTGGTGATGCGGCCAAAGCTATTGCAGCAGGGGCCTCTAGCGTCATGGTCGGCTCTTTATTGGCCGGAACCAGCGAAGCACCGGGCGAGACATTTTTGTATCAAGGCCGTTCTTATAAAAGCTATCGCGGCATGGGTTCGGTTGGCGCAATGGCCAAAGGGTCGGCGGACCGCTATTTTCAGCAAGATATTAAGGACCAATTGAAATTGGTGCCAGAGGGTATTGAGGGGCAAGTACCCTATAAAGGGCCTGCAAAAGATGTGATTCACCAGCTTGTTGGCGGCATAAAGGCGGCTATGGGCTATACTGGCTCCCCCACAATAGAGGTGCTGCGCAGTGATGCACAATTTGTGCGCATCACTAATGCCGGATTGACCGAAAGCCATGTACATGATGTTGCGATTACGCGCGAAGCACCAAATTATCCATCGCGATGATAGAGGCCAAATTTCTTCTCTTTCTGTTTTTCTGGACAGATAGCGCCGCCATTGAGGCACAGCCAAAATGGACAAGTGATGCTTTCATTACATTTGATAGCTGTGAGGCGGAAGCAGCGGCTTTAAGTGAAGTTTTGCGCGACGCGCATGGCGATGATATCCGCATTGAATATCAATGTGTGCACCGCGATAATTTTGACCCCCGATGACTATTTATATGGGCGCTTTTGAATGAGACCAGCAGCCAGAGTTCAGGGCGCGATAGATTTGCTTGACGCCATCATTGCGGCAGCGCGCGATGGCGGGGCTTCGGCTGATACCATTGCCAAGGAATATTTCCGCACTCGGCGCTATATCGGATCAAAAGATCGCCGCGCCGTCCGCGAATATTGCTATGCGGTTATCCGCTCCCTTGGTGATCGACCACAATCAGGGCGCTTAGCGATGATTGCTTATGCAATGGGCGGATATGAAGAAGGCATGGAAGAGCTTTTTGACGGTTCACAATATGGTCCCGCGCCCATTACAGATGATGAAAAAGCACTGGCATCAGCCAATATTGATGATGAGCCAGTGCAGGGGGATGGGCATGGTCCTGCTTTAGCGGCTATACCCAATTGGCTAAAATCTCACTTGCCGGAATGGCTGGATGTTGAGGAACAGGCAGCATTATTTGACCGTGCGCCTCTTGATGTTCGTATGAATGGCTTGGAACCTGCTGAATTACAGGCAGAATTTCCGGATGTAATTTTTGATGCTGAGCTGCAAAATGCGGCGCGGCTGCCTGCAGGTACTCAGCTTGCTGCGCATCCTTTTTGGCGAGAGGGCAGATTAGACATTCAAGATATGGGCAGCCAGCATATTGTTGCCGCCTGTCGCCCAGAAGAAAATAGCCAAATGATTGATCTATGTGCAGGCGCTGGCGGAAAAGCCCTTGGCCTTGCCAGTTTGGCGGCGGCAGATGCGCAGATATTGGCCTGTGACACATCGCGCGCGCGACTATCAGAATTACCGCATCGTTCTCATCGGTTGAATATCGCTAATATTCAAAGCCGTTTGCTAGATCCGGGAAAGGAAATGCAGGCCTTGGCGGATTGGGCAGGGCGGGCCGATATGGTGCTGATTGATGCGCCGTGCAGCGGCACAGGCACTTGGCGGCGCAGCCCAGAGACACGCTGGCGGCTAAACCCCGTACGTTTGCAGCAGCTTACACAATTGCAAAGCCATATATTGCAATATGCACATGAGCTGGTTCGCCCGGGCGGCATCTTGGTCTATGCGGTATGTTCAATATTGCCAGAAGAAGGCCCCGAACAGGTGTCGGCATTTTTGGAAAAGCAGCCAAAATGGTCTGTTGATATAGAAGATATTGGCTGTGGCAGGGCCGTTTCAGGTGGCCGCGTTCATAAAATATACAGCGCGCATGGCATAGCTTTGTCTCCCCTGCATGATAAAACAGACGGATTTTTCTTCACCCGTTTGAGAAAAACGTGCTAGCAGTTGGTTAATGACTTTATCGGAGTATCTTATGCGTTTTTCACCGCCTGCGCTTGCATTGGCCGCAATTTTCACTCTGACATCCAGCACAATTTATAGCCAGCAACCCAAATATGACCCTGATCCGCGTTCGGTATTATTGGCCAATGATGGGCAGACTGCGCTGCAGACCGGTGACAAAACCAAAGCGCGTGATTATTTTGAAGCGGCTTTGGCAATTGACCCTGGCAATAGGGCGGCCTTTTTAGGACTGGCTGAAACCGCGCGCGCACAGGGGCGTCCTGGTCAAGCGATTGCTTTTTATCGCCGGGTTTTGGAATTGGAGCCTAATAATATTACAGCATTATCAGGACAGGGGCGCGCCTTTGTTCAGCGCGGCGCGTTGGAAAAGGCGAAGCTAAATCTAACCAGATTGGAAAATCTGTGCGGTGCAGAGTGTCTAGACCGTAAGCTTTTGGCGGCCAGTCTGGCAGAGAGCGAGCAAAAGGCTGTCGTGTCGGCAGAGGCTGTTACACCCAAGCCGACAGCGACAAAACGTACTGAAACGCCCTAATTGACGCATTAAAATCCGTAGATAATTGTAAAGCGTGTCAGCGTATCCGTTGATACCGCGCCAAGGGGCGGGTTTGAATCATATTCAACGGTATAGCTTACACGTGCAGAAAGCGAGTCGCTTAACGAGGCTTCCAAGCCTGTAATTGAGCGCAAAGTTGTGTTGCTGGATTGCAGAAAAGCCTGACCATCCTGTGTTAATTTGAGGCGTTCGGCAATTTGCCAGTCAAAATCAAGCGCGCCCAAAGCGGCAATGCTGCTATCCGAGCCGCCGCCGATAAAATTGGTCTGACGAAATGCTGGACCAGCATTCACGCTTAATGACATTTTTTCATTATCAATAACGCGGTAGCCAAGGCCTGCCGACCCGCTTAAGCGTGAGGAAAACCCCTGAAAGCGATCACGCTCATATTGCGCTAAACCATAAGCGAATAAGCGATCACTAATGGTGTAATTGGGTTCATAGGCAAACAAAAACTGCTCTTTTGTGGTTATGCCATCAGTGCGTTGAAAATCGGCCAATGCGGTAATTTTATGGCGCCAATTCTCGCTCTTTTTCTCTAGGTTAAGACCTGCCGTAATACCGGTATTGTTGACATTACCGCTAGAGCGAAAGCCGCCCAATTCGCCCTGACCTGACCAGTTTTCAAACAATCCATTATTGGCAAATTTTGCCTGTTTTGCCGCTTCTTCTTCGGCAGCTATTTCAACGGCGCGGGCTTTGTTATAAGCGGCTAATTCGGCATCCAAAGCCTCTGCTTCTTCAGGATTGGTTTTCTTGGCCAGATCAAAAACAGCTTTCACTGCATCATCATCTTTTTGTAGCAAAGCCTCATCAAGCAGAGTGCGGACAGGGCCGGGCAATTGAGCATGAGCGGGTTGCGCAGCGACTATAGAGAGCAGCAACGCGGCGGAATAATATTTTGTGTGTTTCATCATGCAGCCTGTATAAATCAATCTTTGCCAAGAGTGGAACTAAACTCTTGTAACACGGCTTTGTATAGTTCTTTTTTGAACGGTACGATCATATCCGGCAATGCCGCGGCCTCCGCCCATTTCCAGCGTGAAAATTCCTGATGGTCGGTGGCAATATTGACATTTTCATCACTGCCTTTGAAGCGCATCAAAAACCATTTTTGCCTTTGGCCGCGCCATTTGCCCTTCCAGATTTTCCCAATCAGCTCATCGGGCAAATCATAGAAAAGTTCTTTAACAGTTTCGCCTATAATATCGACCAGATGCGCCTCTATGCCGGTTTCTTCGGTCAGTTCCCGCAGCGCAGCCTCACGCGCCGTTTCGCCTTCATCAATGCCCCCCTGCGGCATTTGCCAGGCATCGCTATCCGGATTGTCCAGCCGTTGGCCGACAAAAACCTGACCAGCCTGATTGACCAGCATGATGCCCGCACAGGGCCGATAGGGCAGATTATTTATATCGCTCATTGGGTAGATAGCCCTTCCAATCCGTTGATGATGCCGCTTAACCGGCCCGTCATGGAGCGGCAATCATGCTCGCCGCTGGGTATGATTTTTCTAAGGCCTATAAGGCCATGAACACTGCCCTTGGCCTCATAAAAACTTGTTGTAACGCCCGCTTCCAACAGCTTGGCCCCGTTTTCTTCTA
>CAZAHS010000023.1:14318-16887 GCA_964484855.1 uncultured Sphingomonadaceae bacterium
GCTGTTTAATCAAATCCTGTGTTATAACAATGGCCAGATTGCCGCCCGCCGCGGGTAATCAGCACGGTGGGCGGAGTAAGGGCATGATTGAACCCGTCCATGACATTATAATAGGGGCTATTACCATCGGGCTGATAAGCATTATCAAACCATGCCATGCTGTCCTGTGTTAAAACAAAACCTTCGGCAAAATCGGTCATGCTGGCCCAGTCTTTGCGGGCGCTGACCACCGGATAGATTGGCATTTGCGCGATAATGGGCGCAGCGGCGGGCTGTTTAATCAAATCCTGCGTTATAACAATGGCCAGATTGCCGCCCGCACTGTCTCCCACGGGAACTAGCCCTGTGACATTAAGCCCCAATTCTTTTGGAGAGCTGGCTATCCAGCGCGCTGCGGCCAGTGCATCCTGCGCCGCGGCAGGGAAGGGATGTTCAGGCGCTAGCCGGTAATCGACTGCAATGACGGGCAGGTCAAGCTGGTCCGCCAAAAGCGTGCAAAATGGGTGATGCGTTTCCAAATCGCCAATCACAAAACCGCCGCCATGCACAAATATGATAACAGGGCCAGCGCCGCGCTCGGCCTGTTTGTCATAATAGCGCAGGGGAATATCACCTACAGGGCCGGGGCAGACAAGATCACGGATAACGGCAAGCTGTGTTGGCTGCGCATCAGCCACATGGCGCATAGCCAGATAGGTTTGCCGCGCTTCAGCCACCGGCAATTCGTGCATCGGCGTCGTCACCATGGTTTCCAGCATCGTCAGGCATGCCTGAACATCGGGGCGCACAAAGGGTTGGCCCGTTTCACTATCGCTCATATTCTCTCCTATATTTTTGTCTAACTAGCATAGCTTTTGGCGAAAGGCTTATCTATCGCAAATATGGCTTTGTCTGTTTTGCCGCACACTTGCTTTAATTTGGGTGAAGCATTAGCTGCGGCACATGGATAATTTCACCCATAGCCTAGCCGGTTGGGCGCTTGCTCAAGCGGGATTAAAACGTAAAACCGGTCTTGCGACTGCGACACTCATCATTGCGGCCAATCTGCCGGATATTGATGCGGTTGCTACTTTGCTGGATGGGCATCAACATCTCGCCATTCGCCGCGGGCTAACCCATGGCCCTATTGCGATGATTATTTTGCCCATATTGCTGACTTTAGCGATGATGGGTTTTGACCGATGGCAGACAAAGCGCGGCAAGCGGCCCAGTGGCAGGCTGCCTATACATGCCGGATGGCTGCTAGCGCTGGCCTTTATCGGCACATGGAGCCACCCCGCGCTTGACCTGATGAACAGCTATGGTGTGCGTCTGTTGGAGCCTTTTAGCAGTATATGGTATTATGGCGATACGCTGTTCATCATTGACGTTTGGTTGTGGCTAATGCTGCCGCTCGGCATTTGGTATTCGCGCAAATTGGAAAAGGCGGGCAGCAAATCTTGGCGCACGCCTGCTTTGGCGGTAATTGCCATGGCTTTGGTTTATATACAGGGCAATGGCTGGATCACCAAAAGAGCGACGCTTAAAACAGCAGTAGCGGTGACATTGGCCGATGATGGCAATTTGCCTGAAAAAGTGGTCGCCAATCCCGTGCCAGTGAAATTCTGGGAGCGAGATCTGCTTTGGCGGCAGGATGATGGTTATGGCACTGGCGAATATAGTTTGCAAAATGGTGTGGGGCTATCGGGTGAGCGGTTGGCCGCCAATATGGATGACCCATTGGTTGCGATTGCCCGCCAGCAAAACCCTGATCTGGATGCGTTTCTGTTCTGGTCGCGCATGCCCTTTGCCACAATCGAAAAGCAGGATGGCCAGACCATAGTGACGGTGCGCGATATGCGTTTTATTGATCCGCTTTTGGGGGATCGTTTTTCGGTAAAAACCGTTATTGTGCCAGAAGCGAAATAAAGCAAAATAGAGGGACATCCATGCAGCCTGTCATTATATGGTTTCGCCGCGATTTGCGGCTTGCCGATCAAGCAGCGGTTATGGCGGCGGCCCAAAGCGGCGCGCCAATTATCGCGGTTTACGTGCTGGATGATGAAACGCCAAAGCACCGCAAAATGGGCGGTGCATCGCGCTGGTGGTTGCACCATAGTCTGGCATCGCTTGCCCAATCGCTGGAAGAGCGCGGCAGCAAATTGATTTTACGCCGCGGCAATAGCGCCAATATCATCGCCGATATTGCGCATAAAGCGGGCGCATCGGCAGTGCATGCGCTGCATCATTATGAACCATGGTGGATGAATGCAGAGAAGGCGCTGCGCAAGGCGATGTCTGATGATATTGCGCTGGAACTGCATCATGGCAATTATCTTATGCCGCCGGGCAGTGTGACCACCGGCAGCGGCAACCCTTATAAAGTCTATACCCCATTTTGGCGCGCGCTTTATCAGCATATGCCGCCGCCTGAACCCGCATCTGCGCCATCTGAAATGCGCGCGCCCAAGACATGGCCGGTTAGCGATGATCTGGCGGATTGGGGTTTGCTGCCGAGCAAACCCGATTGGGCCACAGGCTTTACCAAAATGTGGCAACCGGGTGAGGCGGGGGCGGCTGATAATTTACA
>CAZAHS010000024.1:0-16881 GCA_964484855.1 uncultured Sphingomonadaceae bacterium
TTATACCGGATCAAGTCCGGCATGACGGGCGAGGGTGGTGTTTGGCCCCTCCAATCGTCATCCTGAACTTGTTTCAGCGTCATCCTGAACTTGTTTCAGGATAGAGCGTCTTTTGAATTTGCTATTGGTTCTTTATACCGGATCAAGTCCGGCATGACGAATGGGTTTTTGTATTTCCACAAACCGTCATCCTGAACTTGTTTCAGGATAAAAGGCCTCTCTATTTATCATCTCTTTAGACCGGATAACGCCCTGCGTAAATTTATGATGCACTATCCACAGCTTACTTAACGCAAGCGCTTCACCATGACATGGCCATTTTCATTGCGTTCGGTTTGGAAATTGGGCGCGGCTTCAAACACTTCGACCAAGCGGCCAAAGCCGTAATTACGCACATCAAAGCTGGAGCGATTACCGGCAAGTTTGCCGACTTCTGACAGGCTGGCATAGCCATTATCATCGCGCTTGCTGGCGCTATAGGCATCGATTAACAGGTCTATCAATTCCTGATCGACCACATGCTCGCCTTTGCCATTTTCGCGTGCGCTTGCCTGTTCTTTTATCAGCGCATTGACGTCGATAAACCTGTCACATGCGCCGCGAAATGCTTCGGGCGTTTTGGCCCCGCCAAAGCCGTAAACAATAATGCCTTCCTGACGGTAGCGCATCGCAAGCGGCATGAAGTCGCTGTCCGAACTCATAATGCCAATGGCATCAATATTGCCCCGGGCGAGCAGGTCCATGGCGTCAATCGTCATCTTCATATCAGTGGCATTTTTGCCCTTGGTAATGTCAAATTGCTGTTGCGGTTCAATGCCATAGCGGTGGATGATATCGACCCAGCCTTTCAGGCTTTGCTTGCGCCAATTGCCATAAGCGCGGCGGATATTGACGCGGCCCAGCTCTGCCAACACGGTCAGCACCGGATCAATACCAGCAGGGGAGGCATTATCAGAATCGATAATAAGGGCGACGTTGCGAAAATCAGTATGTTTTGAAGTCATGCATTATAATTGGGTTAAGACGCGCTTGATGCAAGGCTGAGAGGGCAAGCGGCCAGATGCCTGTTCATTTCTTGCTTATGGCACTAACCATTTACCCGACCAGCTTTCCGTTTCTGCGGCATAGGTAAATACCGCGCGGCGATGGCCGGTATGCGCCAGATATAACCATTCAATCTCGTATATTTCGGTCATAAGCAATGCAAAGTTTTTGCGGCCCTCTTCGCTGCGTTCTATTGTTGGTTCAACGCCTTCTAAATCAGAAGGAAGGCCTGATATTGGCGATTGTGAGACAGTTCCGGGCGCAGGATTGGCCAAATAGCAGCGGCGAGAAAATGGCGCCGTCTTTTGCCAAGCGGCGTCTGCGCACTCGCTATTCTGTTCGATGCGGCCATATGCCTTAATGCGCAATTGTGTTTTGCCCTTGGCGTCATAAGCCAATAAGGAAATGGGGCTTTCATTGCCGATCATATCGCATTTGGCGGCGCGCATATCGGTATGAAAGCGCAGCAAACGGGCGTTTGTATCGGCCTCACGCAAAACCATCACACGCTGGGTAACGCCGCCATCGGGCAGGGCATTAGCGACCGTTAGCGTGTGGAAGCCATGGCGGCGATCTTTCGCGCCGCGCCGCAATTGCTGCCAGATATGGGCGATTATCTCATCATGATCGTCCATCAGCATGTCATTATTCATTATTGGCCCTTTGATGCTTTTTATCGGCGAGTGAAACAAGGATGATTGCAGCCATTGCAGCAAAGAATCCGGGAATAATTTCATAAACGCCGCCAAGGCCAAAAAAGTTGCTGTTCCAGCCAAGAGCAATCCAGATTATCACTATTGCTGATCCTGTAATCAGACCGGCAACAGCACCGCTGCCCGTCATTTTGCTCCAGCATAATGATAACAAAATTAGCGGTCCAAAGGCGGCGCCAAAACCTGCCCAGGCATTGGATACCAGCCCCAAGACTTCGCTTTGCGGGTCAAGCGCGATTAAACCCGCCAGAATTGCGACGGCGGCGACGGCAATGCGTCCAACTGTAACCAGCTCTTTTTCGCTGGCTGTTTTGCGCAAAAATTCACGGTAAAAATCTTCGGTAAGTGACGATGAGGACACCAAAAGCTGTGACGAAATTGTGCTCATAATAGCAGCCAATAAGGCGGCCAGCAAAAAGCCGGTAATGAGTGGGTGGAACAGTGTATCGGCGAGCAATATAAAAATTGTTTCAGGGTCATCTAATATCAGCTCATTTGCGCCAACATAAGCGCGGCCTGCCAAAGCCAACCCAATTGCTCCCAATAAAGACAGACCCATCCAGCCCATGCCGATATTGCGGGCGCGCGGCACATCATCCACGCTGCGCAGGGCCATGAACCGCACGATGATATGGGGTTGACCAAAATAGCCTAAGCCCCATGCGGTTGCCGAGAGAAAGCCTATAAAAGTAAGGCCATTGGTCAGGCTGGTTAAATTGGAGTCAATGGCGTTTAATATCGTGCTGGTTTCCTGCCATCCACCCAAATTGCTGATCGCCACAATGGGCATCAACACCAAAGCGACGACCATGATGCAGCCTTGCACAAAGTCGGTCAAACTCACAGCCAGAAACCCGCCAAACATAGTATAGGCCAGCACCACGGCAGCGGTAATCCAGACGCCGGCAAGATAATCCTGGCCAAAGGCATTGGCGAATAATTTGCCTCCGCCAACCAGTCCGGCGGCAGTATAAACAGTGAAGAACAATATAATCACAACCGCGCAAATGCTGCGCAGTAACAGCGCTTTATCAGGGAAACGGCGGCCCAGAAATTGCGGGATGGTAAGGCTGTTGTCCAAATCTTCCGTCTGCGCCCGCAGGCGCGGCGCAACAATTATCCAATTGGCAAATGCACCAACAAACAGGCCGATACCAATCCAAGCCTCAACAAGCCCTGATACGTAAAGCGCACCAGGCAAGCCCAGCAAAAGCCAACCGGACATATCCGATGCGCCTGCTGATAATGCGGCAACCGCAGGTGATAATTGTCGGCCGCCCAGCATATAGCCGGCAATATCATCAGTTGATTTGCGCCATGCATATAAGCCTATGGCGATCATGCCCACAAAATAGAGGGCGAGCGTAATTAATGTTCCTGTCTGCATGCCTGATGCCGATAGATCATGTGGCGCCATAGGGCAATGTCAGCGATAGACTGATGCTATGCCCAATTAAGGGCGTTTTTGCCGTGTCCGGCATTGATTCAGTATCGCTTCGTCGCTATTTGGGGGCCATGAACGATATGGCTTCTGCACCCGAAAAAAACTCAACGCCGCCGCGTCAGCGTAAGCCCGACTGGATTCGTGTAAAAGCGCCGGTGAGCAAGGGTTTCCACGAAACGCGCAAATTAATGCGTGAGCTTAATCTTAACACGGTTTGTGAAGAGGCGGCATGTCCCAATATCGGCGAATGCTGGACCAAGAAACATGCGACTGTGATGATCCTTGGCGATGTTTGCACAAGGGCCTGCGCTTTTTGCAACGTCAAAACCGGAATGCCGCGCCCCGTTGACCCGATGGAACCGGAAAATCTGGCGATTGCAGCGGGCAAAATGGGACTGGAGCATATCGTTATCACTTCGGTTGACCGTGATGATCTGCCCGATGGCGGGGCCAGCCAGTTTGTAAAGGTTATAGAGGCGCTACGCCGCACAAGCCCGAATACGACAATAGAGATTTTAACGCCCGATTTCCGCAACAAGTCGGAAGCCGCGGTGGAGGCCATCGTGACAGCACGGCCCGATGTTTATAATCACAATTTAGAGACTGTGCCGCGTCTTTATCCTACTATCCGGCCCGGTGCGCGTTATTATGCGTCTTTGCGGCTTCTCGAACAAGTAAAGCGCCATGACCCCAGCATTTTCACAAAATCCGGCATAATGCTGGGATTGGGTGAGGAGCGTTTGGAAGTGCATCAGGTAATGGATGATATGCGCTCTGCTGATATTGATTTTATGACTATGGGCCAATATCTGCAACCCACGCCGAAACATGCGAAGGTTATGGATTTTGTAACGCCAAAAGCATTTGATGCTTATGCCGCAATTGGCCGCGCTAAGGGCTTTTTGTTGGTGGCGTCTAGCCCGCTTACGCGTTCCAGCTATCATGCCGGTGATGACTTCGCCAAAATGAAGGCAGCGCGCGATAAGCAGATTGCGGCCAAATAGGCCTAAAATGCGCTAGTCAATGCCCCAGCACTCTGAAACCCGTTATCTGCCTTATTCGCCCGACCAGCTTTATGCGCTTGTTGCGGATGTTGGCTCTTATGCCGAGTTTCTACCATGGGTGGTGGCAACGCGTGTCAAATCTGACAGTGAAAGCGAGATGATTGCCGATATGATCGTCGGTTTTAAGCATTTGCGCGAAAAATTCACATCGCATGTAAAGAAAACGCCGGGTCAAGCCATTGCTGTGGAGTATCTTGACGGGCCATTGCGCGATTTAGAAAATGTCTGGAAATTCCGTCCGCATGGCGATGGCCATTGTGCGATAGATTTCAGTGTCGCCTTTACATTCAAAAATCGCATCTTTGAAAATCTTGCGGGGCAATATTTTGATAAGGCGTTTCGCAAAATGGTGTCGGCGTTTGAGGAACGCGCTGCTGAACTTTATGGCAGCAGCAATTCCAGTGCAAATAACGCGGCTTGATGCCGTATTTCGGCACGGTTTTTGTCTGTGCCAAATGCTTTGTGCCAGCTTTCAACTGATTGTCCGTTTATCGCTCTGCCGAACATGACCGTGCCAACTGGTTTTTCAGCGCAGCCGCCACCTGGCCCTGCAATGCCCGTTATAGAGACTGTGATATCAGCATTTGAGCGCGCCAGAGCGCCCTGTGCCATAGCGCGCGCCACAATTTCTGAAACAGCGCCATGTTTTTCTATAATCTTTAGGTCAACGCCTAGTAATTCTGATTTTGCCGCGTTGGAATAGGTCACAAATCCGCGATCTATGACAGCAGAACTGCCAGCAATTTCGGTAAGCGCAGCGCTCACCATACCGCCGGTGCAGCTTTCTGCAATGGCGATCATCTGGTCTTTATCGGCGTGGCTTTTAATGATCTTTTCAGCCAGTATAAGCATATCTTCACGCATAAATTATCATCCGACCAAAGTTGCTATTGCCTGTGCCGCAATTCCCTCACCGCGCCCTGTAAAGCCTAGCCCCTCACTGGTTGTTGCTTTCAGGCTGACACTTCCGACATCAATGCTCAATATATCCGCCATTGCGCGCCGCATTGCCTCTCTATGCGGTTTTATTTTGGGTGCTTCGCAGATCAAAGTCACATCGACATTAGAGATTTGATAGCCCACCTCTTGCGCTAACTTGCCAGCATGGGCCAAAAAGCGATCCGAAGAGGCACCTTTCCATTGCGGGTCTGTATCGGGGAAATGGTCGCCAATATCGCCCATAGCCAGAGCGCCCAATATGGCATCAGTTAAGGCGTGCAGACCGACATCAGCATCGCTATGACCCTTTAGTTTTTTATTATGCGCAATTTTTACGCCGCATAGCCAGATATGTTCGCCGTTTTCCAAACGGTGCACATCATAGCCAATACCGGTGCGGATTGTAGGGAAGGGGGCTGTTCTGGCCGCGTTCTGGCTATCGTCCATATCGCCGGAAATCCTTTCAAAATCTTGCGCAAAAGTAATTTTGGCAAGTTTTTCATCGCCCGTCACTATAGCAACATCATGCCCGAAATGCTGCGCCATACGGGCATCATCTGTCGGCTCCATGGCGTCTATGGGCCAATTGTCATGCGCCTGTTTGATAGCAGCATAATGAAAGGCCTGCGGTGTTTGCACTCGTAAATAATCATTGCGGTCAACAGCGCCGCCCAGAACAATATCGCTATTGCTCACCATGCTATCAGCAATTGGCAGGACAGGTACTGCCGCCTGATTGGCGTCAAGCGCAGCCAACAAGGCAGCTACCGTGCCATTAGGCTGAAGACCAAATGGCCGCGCTGCGTCATGGATCAGAATAGCGCTATCCGACGCTGCTTGATCTTGCAGCATATTAAGGCCTGAATGGACCGAATCGCGCCGTGTTGCACCGCCAACTGCATAGGCAATGCGCGGGTCTTTTGGCAAAAAGCCATTGGCCTGTTCGCGCTGGCCCTCTGCCAAAACGATGATAATTTTAGCCAAAGGCTGATATTGTAAAAAGGCCTCGACACTATGCGCTAGAAGCGGCTTATCCTGCACTATGCGGAACTGTTTGGGAATATCGCCGCCAGCGCGTTCGCCGCGGCCTGCGGCGACAATTACAACATAAAAGGGTTTCATGCGCATTCTCTTGGCAAATTGCTTTGATGATGTCCACGCTTGCGATTGACGGCTGTCATCGCTATTTGCACGCCATAGGCAAAAATAAGCGATATGGCCCCATGACCACATTAAAGCCCATCACCATTGGTGAACACATAATTGATTGCCCTGTTATCCTTGCGCCGATGACCGGCGTGACCGACCGGCCATTCCGTACATTGGTGCGGCGCTATGGTTCGGGGCTTAATGTGACAGAGATGATCGCCAGTGAAGCTATGATCCGCGAAACCCGCCAATCCTTACAAAAGGCAGCTTGGGACCAAACAGAAGAGCCTGTTTCTATGCAGCTTGCTGGTTGTTCGCCATGGCCAATGGCCGAGGCGGCCAAGCTGAACGAAGATCGCGGCGCGGCGATTATTGATATCAATATGGGCTGTCCGGTCAAAAAGGTCGTCAATGGTTATGCAGGCTCTGCTCTTATGCGTGATTTGCCGCTTGCTGCTTCACTTATTGACGCCACGGTTAAGGCGGTGTCTGTTCCAGTCACGGTGAAAATGCGTATGGGCTGGGATCATGATTGCCTAAACGCGCCGGAACTTGCCCATATCGCGGAAGATTTGGGCGCGAAGATGATAACGGTTCATGGCCGGACACGTAACCAGATGTATAAAGGTTCCGCAGATTGGGCCTATGTGCGCAGTGTTAAAGAGGCTGTCAAAATACCAGTCATCGTTAATGGCGATATATGCAGCATTGATGATGCAGAAACAGCATTACAGCAAAGCGGTGCAGATGGCGTAATGATTGGCCGCGGCGCTTATGGAAAGCCTTGGCTACTTGGTCAGGTCATGCACTGGTTCCGGCAAGAGGGGACCGATAAAACTGCATTGCCAGATCCCGATTTAGAAGAACAATATCAGATATTGATAGAGCATTATCAGGCCATGTTAGAGCTATATGGCGAGGATATTGGTGTGCGCGTTGCCCGTAAGCATCTTGGTTGGTACACAAAAGGGCTAACGGGTTCTGCGGAATTTCGTAATCATATTAACCGGCTTGAATCTGGCCGTGAGGTCATGGATAATCTTGCGCAATTTTATGCGCCATGGCGGCATGCTGCTGCAGCATGATATTGCTATCCTAAATTGTCGCCCACAATATTTGGTGCGCATTTGCAACGATATTTATGCGCTATTACAGCTCCATACATGCCTATTATTCGGTGAAATGGCTATATGCCAAGGTCAAATGATGGATTGACGCAACATTTGTGTTTCTTTTGTCACTATGCTGCGATAGGCATATATACATGAACGCAGCAACGCTTTTAAACCCTATTGCGAAATGGTTTCGCCCGAATAATGGTGAGGGCGATGCAATGGTGCGTGAGCGTGGATTTGCAGTGCTGGAATGGGTGTCCATCATCACCCTTTTAATCATGCTGGCGGTTACAGCCAATATCATTAGCAGCAGGACAGTGGCCAATGGCGTTCTGCCTGCTGCTTGGGCTGCGACTTTGCTGATTGCCAATTTGGTGCCTGCCATGTTGGTGCTGGTATTATTGGCCCGCCGCATTGCAAAGCATCGCGCACGGCAAAGTATAGCTGGATCTGAGGGGCTTTATCATACGCGGCTTGTTGGTCTTTTTGCCTTTGTTGCTGCTGTGCCGACACTTTTGGTCGTGCTCTTCGCCTCGCTTATGTTCCAATATGGTGTTGAATTTTGGTATTCGGAGCGCGCGCGGTCAGTTCTGGAAAATGCTAATGAACTGGCGCAGGGCTATCGCGATCAGAGCGCCGAAAATGTGCGCGCTGAGACCGTCGCTATGGCTAAGGATATGCGCATTTCGCTTTCAGAAGATGCCCAAGACAGCACAAAATTTGCCGAAGCCTATGGCTTTCAAGTGCTTATCAGGCGCTTTCAGGAATCAGCCATTTTTGAGCGTGGCAGCGATGGTGTTTTGCGCACTATTGTTGGCGTTGACCTTGCAGAAGGTGAATTGGCTGAACGCATAACCGATCAAATGTTTGATGATATTGCAAAGGGGCAAGATGTTTCTCTGGTTTATGGCAGTGACAGCATCAAGGCTTTGTCGCCCGTTGATTTGCAATCAAATATCTTCATTTTTACATCACGCGCGTCCAGCCAATCTTCGCTTAGCCAATGGGAACGGGCTGAGGCCATATTGGTCGATTATGATATACTTGCGGGGCGAACCCAGTCTTTGCAACTGCGCTTTAATGGTGCGCTTTATATTGCATCGCTCTTGCTGCTGGCTGTTGCTTTATGGGTTGCCTTGAAATTTGCTGATCGACTGGTTGCGCCATTGGCGGAACTGGTCGCGGCATCGCGTGAGGTTAGCCAAGGTAATTTTGCAGCGCGGGTAAAGACGGAAAATTCCCGTGATGAGCTGGCGATTATGAGCCGCGCATTTAATTCCATGACCGAAAGGCTGGATGGGCAGCATAAGGCATTGGTGCAAGCCAATCATCAATTGGATGACCGGCGCGCATTCATGCAAACAGTCGTTGAGTCCGTCACTGCTGGTATTATTTCAATTGATGATGCGGACCATATTCAGCTTATGAACAGCGCTGCAGAAGCTTTGTTGCTTGATAATGATCGCAATTATCATGCCCGGCCATTAGCAGATATTGCACCATTTCTCTCTGATTTGCTGGCGACTGGGCAGGGCAGCGGCGTAGTGCAATATCGCCTCCATAATGATCTTATCACTCTGGCCGTGCGCATTGGTGAGGGCGGCATGGGCAAGGT
This sequence comes from uncultured Sphingomonadaceae bacterium, assembly GCA_964484855.1. Classification (GTDB taxonomy): domain Bacteria; phylum Pseudomonadota; class Alphaproteobacteria; order Sphingomonadales; family Sphingomonadaceae; genus Alterisphingorhabdus. Next base: position 9,084 of record CAZAHS010000024.1, read on the forward strand.
TATTACGTTTGAAGATATTACCCAGCAATTGCTCGATCAGAGACAGGCTGCTTGGTCTGATGTTGCTCGGCGCATCGCCCATGAAATCAAAAACCCTCTTACCCCCATTCAATTGGCTGCAGAGCGGATTAAGCGGCGTTTCGGCTCCCAAATTACCGAAGGCGAGGATGTTTTTAACCAGCTTACAGAAACTATTGTACGTCAGGTTGGTGATTTGCGGCGCATGGTCGATGAATTTTCTTCCTTTGCGCGCATGCCAAAACCGGTTTTTCGAGAGGAAAATATTGTCGATCTGGTATCGCAAGCCGTGTTCATGCAGAAGGTTGCACACAGCGATATTGTATTTGATGCACCAAATAATGATACGGTTTTGGAGTTGGCATGCGATCGCCGCCAAATATCCCAAGCCATTACCAACATCCTTAAAAATGCTGTTGAGGCAATCCAGTCTCGGGATGAGGCTCATTCAGAAAATGGCAATGCCGATAAAGATAGCAATGCAGGTGAAATTTGCGTTGATATCACACAGGATGACCAGAAAATTATTATCGATATTTCCGATAACGGCATAGGACTGCCCGAAGATTATGACCATATTTTCGAACCCTATGTGACAACAAGGGCAAAGGGCACGGGCCTTGGCCTGGCCATTGTGAAAAAGATTGTGGAAGAGCATTTTGGCACGATCGAATTTAGCGCATCACAAACGGGCGGAGCGAGAGTAACGCTGAGCTTTGACCGCACAAAAATGACCGCGGATGAGATGATTGATAATGATCTTCAAAATGAACATGGCGCATAAGTGAAACAAGAAGGATCGCAGTTTTGGATATTTTAATTGTCGATGACGAGCAGGATATTCGCGAGTTGGTGGCAGGCGTTTTGGAGGATGATGGCTATAGCTGTCGCACCGCGCATGATAGCGATTCTGCAATGTCCGCAATTAACGAGCGTCGGCCTGCATTGCTGTTGCTTGATGTCTGGCTTAAGGGCAGCAAGCTTGATGGTCTTGAGCTGCTGGATGAGGTTAAAATCCTTCATCCAGAAATGCCAATTTTAATCTTCTCCGGCCATGGCAATATTGATACCGCAGTATCAGCATTATCGCGCGGGGCGCTCGACTTTATTGAAAAACCTTTTGAAACTGAACGCTTGGTGCATTTGGTTGGCCGCGCCACAGAGACAGACCGTTTGCAGCGTGAGAATGCACAATTGCGCAGCAAATTGGGTGTTGCAGAGGAATTAAACGGCCATAGCACTGCCATTAATACAGTAAGGGCAACGCTTAAAAAAGTGGCGAATACAGGCAGCAGATTGCTGATAACCGGGCCGGCAGGTGTCGGCAAAGAAGTAGCGGCAAGGCTGTTACACAGTTGGAGCCCGCGCGCTAAGGCGCCATTTATAACGGTTAATTCTGCGCGCATTACCCCAGACAGTTTTGAAGAATTGCTTTTCGGTCTTGAGGATCAGGGACAATTGGTGCGCGCAGGATTGCTGGAAAACGCACATGCAGGAACTTTGTTTCTGGATGAAGTCGCGGATATGCCGGTTTCAACACAGGCCAAAATATTGCGCGTATTAACGGACCAGAGTTTCGTGCGGGTAGGGGGCAATCGCCCGATCAAGGTGGATGTTCGTTTTGTGTCTGCTACATCGCGTGATTTACAAGAAGAAATTACAGAGCAGCGTTTTCGTGAAGACCTGTTCTATCGCTTGAATGTCGTGCCTGTCGCTATACCACCGTTAAACGAACGCCGGGATGATATTCCCGCATTGGCAGAGCATTTTCTTGCGCGCTTTGCGGCCGAGCATAATATGTCATCACCAAAAATCGGTAGTGAGGCAATGGCGGCACTGCAAAGCTATGATTGGCCGGGCAATGTTCGGCAATTGCGCAATGTGATTGAGCGAACAATTATAATGGCTCCGCAAGGCCATAATGTACAAATTGATCTTGAAATGTTGCCTGCCGAAGTCATTCAGGATGAAGATATGCAGGGTTTAGGTGTATCCTCTTTAACCGGTGTACCTTTGCGCGAAGCACGCGAAAATTTTGAACGTGAATATTTGCGCACGCAGATAAGGCGCTTTTCCGGCAATATTTCAAAAACCGCATCTTTTGTCGGGATGGAGCGTTCGGCATTGCATCGCAAATTAAAGCTATTGGGTCTAAATGATCGGAAAACTGGTTAAGGGTAAATTTTTTTACTATTTTGATGCTCTTAATAGTTGTTACTTGCGCAATTTTGCTCAATCCTTATTTGTAAGAGCAGCGCAGGAAATTACATAGAGTCTGCTGCTTATTTTTGAGGGAAAAATGCCAGCCAAATCTACTTCATTGCAAGACATGTTCTTGAACGCCTTGCGCAAACAGCGCACCCCTGTGACTATGTTCCTGGTCAAAGGTGTAAAGCTTCAAGGCGTTGTCACATGGTTTGACAATTTTTCAATATTGTTGCGCCGTGATGGTCAGACCCAATTGGTTTATAAGCACGCTATATCCACCATCATGCCGTCAATGCGCATGGATTTGAGCGAATTTTATGATTATTCACAACAGACGAACAGGGCGCCTAGTCTGCAGGATATCTTTCTTAATGCAGTGCGCGAATCCGATGCTTCGGTAACGATGTTTCTGGTCAATGGTGTTATGCTGCAGGGCAATGTTGCGGCTTATGACCTGTTTTGTATGTTGCTAGAACGCGAAGGCATGGCGCAACTTGCTTATAAACACGCTGTATCAACTGTCCAACCCTCGGAAGAGCTAGATTTACAGGCCGCTTCTGATAATGATGAATAGCTGATATTAGGACAATCTGGTTTTATGTTTTGACATTCTCGGACGAGCGTACTGCAATCGATCAAGGGGCTAGCTGCCTCATTGTCTATCCAGACATTGGTCATCATCCACAAATAGGCTATGAAGATCGCTTGGTAGAAGCGGAAGGATTGGCGCGTGCTATCGGCATTAATGTCGTCGATATGCGGGCATATCGGTTGCGCATGATTAAGCCTGGCACACTTTTTGGCGGCGGCCAATTGGAAGAAATTGCCAGTATCATTGTCATGAATAAGCTCTCTCTGCTTATCGTTGACGGGGCATTAAGCGCCATTCAACAGCGCAATTTGGAAGAGCGATTAAAGGTCAAAGTTATTGATCGCACTGGGCTTATTCTTGAGGTTTTTGGAGAGCGAGCCGCTACGCAAGAGGGCCGTTTACAGGTTGAGTTAGCTCATCTTGATTATCAGGCAGGCCGCTTGGTGCGCAGTTGGACGCATTTGGAGCGTCAGCGCGGCGGCTATGGTTTTCTGGGTGGCCCGGGCGAAACCCAAATTGAATCTGATCGGCGCATGCTTAATACCCGCCGCGCAAAATTGCGGCGTGAATTGGGTCAAGTTATAAAAACGCGCACTCTGCACCGTGACCGGCGACAAAGGGAAGGGCGGCCGCTTATTGCGCTGGTCGGATATACCAATGCTGGAAAATCCACATTATTTAATCGCCTGACCGACAGTGATGTTATGGCCAAAGATATGCTGTTTGCCACGCTTGATCCTACGTTAAGAGCCGCTGACTTACCATCAGTGGGAAAGGTCATGATGTCAGATACTGTGGGTTTTGTGTCAGACCTTCCGACCCAATTAATCGCGGCATTTCGCGCCACATTGGAAGAGGTTTTAAGCGCGGATATTATTGTTCATGTTCGTGATATTGCGCATCCATTAGCCGCCGCACAAAAGGATGATGTAGAGGCAGTTCTGGCCGAAATTGGCGTGGTGCTGCGCGATAGAGATAATTTGGATGGCACACCGTTTATTGAGCTTTGGAATAAAACCGATCAGCTAGATGAAGAGCAGATAGTCGAACTGCGCGCCATGGCCATGGCGCAGGCTTATCCGGCGCAGCTTGTTTCAGCATTAAATGGTGAGGGTGTTGACAGGGCATGTGACTTGATGGGGGCTTTGTTAACCGAAGGGCATCAAAGTTACCGCGTCGAGCTTGCGCACAAAGAGGGTGCCGCTTTGGCCTGGCTTTATCGGCATGGAGAGATTTTAAATGACCATAGCGATGAACAGGGCCACAATCTTACCATCCGTATGGAAACAGCCAATTGGTCTTATTTCCGCCGCAAGCTGAAAAATGACAATATTATTATGATGTCTGCTTAAAGCGGATTTCTAAAGCAGAGATTTGGCTTTTACAGCCTGCCAGAGTGCTTCTTTTTCATCCAATTTAAGGCCATCAAACTGTCCGTCAGCCATTTGCTCCATGGCGCGGAACCGGCGCTCAAATTTTCGGTTGGCATCGCGCAAAGCTGTTTCGGCATCGATTTTATAATGGCGCACCAAATTTATGGCTGCGAATAATAGGTCGCCAGCTTCTTCATGTTGATGTTCTGCAGTTTGCGCCTCTGCCAGTTCCTGCTGTTCTTCTGCTATTTTTGCCGCACAGCTTTGTGCATCGGGCCAATCAAAGCCAGTGCGGGCCGCGCGCTTCTGTATCTTTTGTGCGCGCATGGCTGCTGGCAATGGCAATGCAATGTCATCCATCGCGCTGCTTTGACCTTTTGCGCTGCGCTCTTCGTTTTTTAGTTTTTCCCAGTCCCAATCACTTTGCGCTTTATCGGCAAAAACATGTGGATGGCGGCGCACCATTTTATCGCAAATCCCGTCAATCACGTCCTGAAGCGTAAATGTCTCTGTTTCAGCCGCCATCTGGCTATGAAATATAACTTGCAGCAAAAGATCACCAAGTTCGCCCTTTAAATCATCAAGATTATTACGGGCAATAGCATCTTCAACCTCATAGGCTTCTTCAACAGTATAGGGCGCGATAGACGCAAAATCCTGCGCAACATCCCATGGGCATCCGGTTTCGGGATCACGCAGCCGCTGCATAATTTCAACCAGAGGCATGATATCAATGGATGCATGGGCAATGTTGGTCATAATATTCTCCTATGCGGTGACATCTTCATGGGATGGGTAAGCAATTTAACGACGAGTATCTGATATACTCAAGATTGATAATATATATTATGTTAAATTATATTTGCGTTTGATCGTGAGATAAACATAATCGTCATTTAATTGCTCATCAAACTGGTCGTTGCCCTCATCAATTTGTACCGACGCATCATCTGCAATGAACACATTCTCTAATCCGTAAACAAGCGCAAAGCCGAATGCGAAAATAAATATCCAGACCAAAACCATTTTCATCGTCTGCTTTAGCGGCAACCTATAGCTGATAAACGCGCTGCCAACGAGCACCAGCAAAAGCACAGAATAAATTAGACTGAAGTTTTGCCAATCGCTCATAAATATAAGCCTTATACCAATTCCCGAACAAGACCGTCATAACCGACCGATACTTTATGACCCATTCTGCGTTTTTGAATTTCTTCTGACACGGCAGCATAATCCATTGAATTGTCGAGATGTATTAAAATAGTCTCTTTGGCATTGCTGCGGCGAGCCAATTCCAGAGCCATATCGAGATTGGCATGCGTTGGGTGCGGATTCATACGCAGACAATCAACAAAAAGCAGATCGCAATCACGATATGTCTCAACCATATCGTCTTTTATAGCTGAAAAATCTGTGGCATAGCATATCTTGCTAATATCATTTCTAAGCACAATGCCGGTCGATCTGGTGCCGCCATGTGGCTGATCTGCATAGTCCAGAACGCACCCGCTGGGCAGTTTTATGACATCTTCCATAAGCTGCATATCAACAATTGTGGGGTAACCGCCTGTTCCTTCAAACACATAGTCGAAGCGTGTTTCTAGTCGTTCAAAGGTATAATCACGGGCATATCCGGCCAGAGGTTCGCGGCTAAGAAAGAAAAATCCGCGCAAATCATCAATGCCATGGCAGTGATCTGCATGATCGTGCGTCCATACAACATGCGTGATGCAATCAATGTCATTGTCTAAGCATTGTTGTCGCAAATCTGGGGCTGTATCAATTAACAGGCCGGTAACATCATCAATTTGAATATGCAAAGACACTCTTGAGCGGCGATTTTTCGGGTTTTCAGGGTCGCATTTACCCCAAACATTGCCGACACGCGGTACACCGGCGGAAGTCCCGCAGCCGAGTAAAGTCGCCTTCATGGCGCGGCCTTATTAAACAGACGATAGAAATTATTCGCCGTCATCTCGTTCAATGCTTCCGGCTCTACGCCGCGCAAATCCGCTAGAAACTTTGCTGTATCGCGAACAAATGCCGGCTGTCCTCTTTTGCCGCGATGCGGCACAGGCGCCAGAAAAGGTGAATCGGTTTCGACCAGCAACAAATGGTCCGGAATATCAGCGGCGACAGCTTGTAAGTCTTTCGCGTTTTTGAATGTTACGATGCCCGAAATCGACATCGGAATATCCCATTCTACCATGCGTTTTGCGAAATCTGCGCTGGCTGTGAAACAATGTATAAGAACTGGAAACAGCCCCCTCTCCCGCTCTTGCTCAAATAGCGTCAAACAGTCTTCTTCTGCATCGCGCATATGCACAATCATGGGCAGGCCCGTTTCGCGCGCTGCTTTAATATGTTCTTTAAAACAATCTTTCTGCTGATCGCGATCACTATGGTCGTAAAAATAATCAAGACCGGTTTCGCCAATGCCGATAACGCGTTCATGTTCGGATGCCTTAATGAGCAAATCTGACGTCATGCCTTCATGACTATCGGCTTCATGCGGGTGAATGCCGACACTGGCCCAGACATCTTTCTCACGCTCTGCAGTTGCTATAACATCGGCCCACTCATTTTGGCGCGTTGATATATTTAGCATAGCACTAACGCCTGCCTCACGTGCATTTGCAAGCAATTCCGGCTGATCTTCGGTCATGCCTTTATAATTAAGATGGCAATGGGAATCGACGAGCATCAGCTATCATCTCCATGGGTAATTATTTCACGGCGCGGAAAGACTGGTTGCGGTTTGCCAATGCGGTAATCGCTATTGGCAATATTTTCATACCAGGCCGTTTCATGCAAACCCGCGGCATTCCTGCTGTTTTCAGCTATCCCCAACTGGTCAAGCAGATGTTTTGCCGAATTGGGCACAATTGGCGATATTGCTAAGGCCAGGTCACGCAAGCAGCGATAAATGGTTACAAGCACTATATGCATGCGCTGCGGGTCAGTCTTTTTTAAGGCCCATGGCGCCTGTTCATCGACATATTGGTTGCAGGCATTTACGGCGCGCAGCCATGCCTCAACACCATGCGAAAAGCGCAAATTGGCAAATTCCTGCGGTAATTCTTCACGGCAGGCTTTGGTCACCAATGTTTCAAGCGCATGGTCAGCATCATTTTGGCTCAAAGGCCATAAAAGCTGGCCATCACAATTTTTAAACAGCATGGAAAGCGTACGCTGCGCCAAATTGCCAAAACTGTTCGCCAGATCAGCATTTACAATGTTCACAATGGTTTCTGCGGAAAAGCTACCATCATTTCCAAAGCTGACTTCCCGCATCAGAAAATAGCGCAAACTGTCTACGCCATAATCTTCTGCCAATTGCATAGGCGCAATAACATTGCCTGTAGATTTTGACATTTTCTCGCCCTTATTAAGCAAGAATCCATGCGCAAAAACCTGATGCGGCAATGCGATATCCGCGCTCATAAGGAATGCAGGCCAATATACAGCATGAAACCGCGTAATATCCTTGCCGATAAGATGCAGATTTGCCGGCCAAAATGCTGACATATCTTCGCTTTTTTCAGGATAGCCCAGACCGGTAAGATAATTTGTAAGTGCATCAACCCAAACATACATCACATGATCG
>CAZAHS010000025.1:0-1296 GCA_964484855.1 uncultured Sphingomonadaceae bacterium
CATTCTTTTCCCTGGAGGAGCCGTTGCTCCTGCAATAAAGCCAACAGTTGGCTTGGAACGGCCAGCGAGCGCTTCATCTTTCAGGAACTGCGCAGCCTCTTCCTCTGCGCTGCCGCCAATTTCGCCGATCATGATGATGGATTTTGTTTCATCATCGGCCAGAAACAGCTCCAGCACATCAATAAAGTTGGTACCATTAACAGGGTCACCGCCAATGCCGACAGCCGTTGTCTGGCCAAGGCCAACTGCGGTTGTCTGGTGCACAGCCTCATAGGTTAATGTGCCAGAGCGCGAGACAACGCCGACCGAACCTTTTTTGAAGATAGAGCCGGGCATGATGCCGATCTTGCACTCATCCGGGGTTAAAACGCCCGGGCAATTGGGGCCGATTAGGCGCGATTTGCTGCCCTGCAATGCCCGCTTAACGCGCACCATGTCCAGCACCGGAATACCCTCTGTAATGGCGATAATCAGTTCGATTTCCGCATCAATGGCTTCCAATATGGAATCGGCGGCAAATGGCGGCGGCACATAAATAACGCTGGCGGTTGCGCCGGTTGCCTCTTTAGCATCACCAACCGTATCAAAATTGGGTAGGCCCAAATGCGTGGTGCCGCCTTTGCCCGGCGTCACACCTGCGACCATTTGCGTGCCATAGGCCAGCGCCTGTTCGGTATGGAATGTACCGGTATTGCCGGTCATTCCTTGCGTGATAACCTTGGTATCTTTGTTGATGAGAATTGACATAAAATCCTGTTCCTAAAAACCGAGTTAAACCGAAGCAAGAGGGTCAAAGCCCTCTCGCACAAATACACCGTCCACCATTGTCACACGGCCCGTTCGTTGACGCGCCTGCATGTTGATGATGTCGTAAAGATGAAAACCCAATGCCTTAAATGCCGCCAGAGCATCGACAAAATCGCCCTCTCCATAAGCCTGATTAAGCGCAATTTCCGCGATAACCATATCAACATTGTCCAGCAGCCCGCTAGCGCCCTTCATCACCGGCACTTCAAAACCCTCAGCATCAATTTTCAAAAGGCAGGGCTTTTGCCAATGGTTGCTATCCAGACTGTCCAGACGTTTCACATCGACAGTGATATGCTCAACACTGGCATCAATATCGCGCGCGGCATAGCTTGCCTTATGCTCATCGCTCATTTCTAACAGGCTGGAGCTGCTGGGCGCACTTTGCATGACATGCAATGTTGTTGTGGTTGCAACCTCGCCCAATGCGATATTGTGCCACTCGCCCTTGCGCTTGGACAGGGTTGCATTAATCTGGTCGGCAAAGGC
>CAZAHS010000025.1:1306-16766 GCA_964484855.1 uncultured Sphingomonadaceae bacterium
ACCAGCACCAGATAAGCCTCTGGAAATGCATCATAAAGCCATGGCGTGCCATCCGCAACGCCGACATCAATAATAGTGGCCGGTACAAAACCACCAAGGGTCACTAGCTCCAGAAAATCGGCATAGCTGCGCATCGGGGCAAAGCGATCCTTTAACACATAATCGCGCTTGGAAAGTTCGCCTTTAATGGCATCTAATATCGGCTTTTTAAGCATTTATAGCTTTAGACCTGACTGTACCAATTTTTGGAAATTCCCCGTTCACGCAAGGCTGGGGTCCAGACCTTTACAGGCTTCAAGCAATTCATCGACTGCATCAATGCTGACTTTGAGGTTGCGCGCTTCTTCTTCGCTCAGTTCAATCTCGATCACATCCTCTGTGCCGTCTGCGCCAATCATGGTGGGCACTCCAACATAAAGGCCGTCTACGCCATATTTGCCTTCGACGTATGAAGCACAGGGCAAGACGCGTTTTTGATCGCGCAAATAGGCTTCGGCCATGCTGATCGCGCTGGTTGCAGGGGCATAATAAGCAGAACCGGTTTTTAGCAGGCCAACAATCTCACCGCCGCCGCCGCGTGTGCGCTTAACGATTTCGTCCAGACGTTCTTCGCTAACGCCCTTAATCTTGGCCATGTCCTTAACCGGAATGCCGTTGATGGTGGAGTAAGAAAGCACCGGCACCATAGTATCACCATGGCCGCCCAATACGAAAGCGTTTACATCCTTCACACTGACATCAAATTCCCATGCCAAAAATGTCGCAAAGCGCGCCGAATCCAGCACACCCGCCATGCCAACCACTTTATTATGCGGCAGGCCGGAAAATTCACGCAAGGCCCAGACCATTGCATCCAGCGGGTTGGTAATGCAGATCACAAAAGCATCAGGGCAGTTGTTTTTAATGCCTTCGCCGACCGATTTCATAACAGATAGGTTGATACCCAGAAGGTCATCACGGCTCATGCCGGGCTTGCGCGGCACACCGGCGGTGACGATAACCACATCTGCGCCCGCAATATCGGCATAGTCATTGGTGCCGCTGATTTTTGCATCAAAGCCTTCAACCGGGCCGCACTGGCTAAGGTCTAGCGCTTTGCCTTGCGGTAAGCCTTCCGCAATGTCGAACAGGACAACATCGCCCAATTCTTGTTTTGCGGCCAAATGGGCGAGTGTTCCGCCAATCATACCAGAGCCGATAAGGGCTATTTTCTTGCGGGCCATTAGGGTCATCCTTCTGTCTTATTTTAACAATCCCTTGCCCGGCATTTCAGCAGGTCAAGATCAGGTCATTGTCATTATGCAGATATTGGAAAATCATTCTGCGATGTTGCTGTCATTTCCGCAATAAGTGGTAATAATCGCCATTTCAACCGAAAACGGCACGAATTGACAACTATCAGAGATATTGCAAATCAATTGCAATAATAACCAGATTTTAAGGCGCGCAGTGGCCCAGTGCCATATATGCATCCGACTGCATTTCCAGCAAACGCGATATTGTCCGTTCAAATTCAAAACGGCCATCTCCGCTTTCGTAAAGCATGGCTGGCTCTGCTTCAGCATTGGCAAAAAACTTTACCTTATGCTCGTAAATAGCGTCGACAAAGGTCACGAAACGGGCCGCTTCATTACGGTTTTCAGGCCCCAATTTGGGGATGCCCACCATGATGACGGTGTGAAAGCGCCGCGCAATGGCCAGATAATCCGCTGCGCCGCGCGCTTCTCCGCATAGTTTTTTGAACGAAAAGACCGCGACGCCTTTTAGTGCTTTGGGAACATGCAGCGTCCTGCGGCCAGCGATATTAAGTGTGGCCGTTGTTACTTTGGCGGCATCTTCGGGCGGATAATCTGTTAGGCGGAAGAATATGGCGCGCAATGCATCGGTTGATGCAGCATCTAAAGGCGTGTGCCAGTTTTGGCTGCCCGCCAAACGGTCCCGCCGATAATCTGTTGGTCCGTTAAGAGGCCGGATATTCAGCTTATCACGCAACAGACCAATAAAGGGCAGGAAATGCTCGCGGTTCAATCCGTCTTTATAAAGGTCTTCTGGTGGCCGGTTCGATGTTGTGACGATCGTTACATCGGCCTCTATAAGCGCAGTAAAGAGCCGTGACATAATCATGGCATCCGCGCTGTTATTCACTACCATTTCATCAAAAGCGAGCAGGTTGGTTTCAGCGGCCATGGCTTTTGCTACAGGAACGATGGGGTCGCCTTGAGACTTTTTACGTTCTTCACGAATGCGCGAATGTACATCCTGCATAAATTCATGAAAATGCACACGGCGCTTACGGAGGATTTTCAGATTATCGTAAAACAGATCCATCAGCATGGATTTGCCGCGCCCGACACCGCCCCACATATATATGCCTCTTGGCGCTTCGGGCTTTTTATTAAAAATCTGCCAGATTAACCCGCCTTTGGGCGCCGCGTTTTCAAGTTGAAATTGCAATTTATCAAGATAATCAATGGTCATCGCCTGATCGCGATCTTTATTAAGTTCGCCATTTTCTATCAATTCGCGATAGCGGATGGAGACGCTGCTCATATTGATGCTCATGCTTTTGCTGGCCGCGCTTTTTTAATGATGCAGGAGAAGCTGGCAACGCAGATCGCGGCGTCACCCTGAACCACAAGGCCGCGCATGAAAAGCAGGCTGCCAGTTTCTTTTATGGGTTCAACCCGCGCCTCAAGAAAATCATCCATTCGCGCTGCGCCAACAAATTGCGTTTGCAATTCTACGGTGACTGCAATGCCAACTTGCCCCAATTTTAACGCGCGCATTGCACCAAATAGAGCGCAATCAATAAACCCCATCATTGCGCCGCCATGCACAATATTGGCAAGATTGCGGTGCCTTTTTTCGGGAAACATGCGCACACGGCCCATATTATCGGGCAATCCGTCACCGCCCGCCCGCACATGCATTACGCCCAGAAATGCATTATAATTGTCTTGATCTACGGGCGACCAAGTGGACCAGCCAGGCTGCCCTGTAACGGGCGCGCTGCTAAACCACTGATCATCCTGGTCAGCATCAACATGATCTGTCATGAAAAGCCCCCCGGCGTTGCAGACCTGATAACTTAGCAGATTAGCAGATCAGATTTGCCGCTCGGCGACCATTTTCTTGGTCTCGGCAATCGCTTTAGCCGGATTCAAACCTTTGGGGCAGACATTGGCGCAATTCATGATGGTGTGGCAGCGGTAAAGGCGGAACGGATCTTCCAATTCATCCAAACGCTCACCTGTCATTTCATCGCGGCTATCGGCCAGCCAGCGATAGGCTTGCAGCAAGATAGCGGGGCCAAGGAATTTGTCGCTATTCCACCAATAGCTTGGGCAAGCGGTGGAGCAACATGCGCACAAAATACATTCATATAGCCCGTCCAGCTTTTCGCGGTCCTCTGGGCTTTGCAGGCGTTCTTTACCCGCAGGCTCCGGAGTTACTGTCTGCAACCATGGCTTGATAGAGGCATATTGCGCATAAAAATGGGTAAAGTCGGGCACCAGATCCTTGATAACATCCATATGCGGCAGCGGCGTAATGCGCACCTCGCCCTTGCAATCTTCAATCGCGGTGGTGCAGGCCAGCGCATTGCGGCCATTAATATTCATCGAGCATGACCCGCAAATACCTTCACGGCAGGAGCGGCGGAAGGTCAGGCTGCTATCTTGCTCGCTTTTCATTTTAATCAGCGCATCCAGCACCATGGGGCCGCATTCATCAGTGTCAATTTTGAACGTATCATAGCGCGGATTATCGCCGCTATCTGGGTCATAGCGGTAAACTTTGAAAGACTTTACGTCGCCGGCATCGGCCGGTGCATTAAAAGTTTCGCCTTTGCCTTTAATCTTGCTGTTTTTCGGCAGAGTGAACGTCGCCATTTTATATCCCCATCAGAATCTTCTATACAATCTATCTATGCAACAATCCTTGCAAAGGCCAGTGACATTTCGGTATTTTCTGTTGCGCATAACGAAATAGGACGCCTTAGCGAAAACTATGCGCTTATAAGGCTGGCTAACGTGCGAAAGAGCTGGCCGTTATGCTGGTTTTGTCATAATTGCGTATAGGCTAATTTAGGGGCGTAATAGGTATATGAGAATTGCAATATATGATCTGGACAAGACATTAACCGTGCATGCGACTTATACGCCGTTTTTGATTTTTGCCGCGCAAAAAGCCGCGCCAATGCGGCTATTATTACTGCCGGTCTGGATTGCTGCAATGATCGGTTATAAGCTTGGCCTGACCAAACGTGATGCCTTAAAAGCTTTTGGTATGCGGCTGATGGTGGCGGATATGCCGGTAAATAAGCTTGATATATTGGCGCAAGATTTTGCCCGGCACCATATAAAACGCAGCGGATTTCTGCCCGGTGCCCTGCGCCTGTTGGAAGAAGACAGAGCAGCAGGTGCGAAAGTCATTATGGCAACTGCCGCCTTTGATTTTTACGCGCGCTATTTTGCGGCGGCATTACATATTGAAACAGTGATTGGCAGCCATTGGGATGGTAAGGGGATTTCTGGCGGCAATTGCTATGGCGTGCGTAAGAAAGCGCGCTTTGTTCAATGGTTTGAAGAGCAGGGCTTTGAAGAACAACAGGGCTTTGAACCGGAGCAAATATATATACGCTTTGTTAGTGACAGTTTTGCAGATGCGCCGTTGCTGGATTATGCTGATGAGGCCATTTTTAATACCGCTAGCGCGTCAGCCAAAGCACGCGCAGAGGCCAAGGGTTGGCGAGTATGCGATTTGCGGCATTAGCAGGCATGGGCCATTATTGGGCGCGCAAAAGCTGTTTTACCCGCTCCGCAATGTCCGCGCCTGTCGCTGCAAATTTTTCTGCTGAATAATGTTCCAAAATACCAGCACGGGCAGCCTGACCTTTTATATGAAGCTGCTGCGGTTTTGCCAGCATATCATCAAGCGCTGCGGCCAATTCCTCAGCGCTTTCTATAGCCACAACGCTGCCCGCCTTGGTTAGGCGCACACTATTGGCCATTTCGCCGGTATCCGCAACAATGACGGGCAAGCCGGCCAGCATGGCCTCATGTGCGGCAATGCAAAAGCCTTCTCGCCGTGAAGGCTGCACATATAGATGTAGGCCGGACAGAAATTCTTCTGGATGAGAATGAAATCCGGCAAGATCAACATTATCAATATTATATGTATCCAGCGCCTTTTGTAGATCATGCCGGTCTTGGCCTTCGCCAGCCAGAATGATGCGATAATCAATATGCGGTGCATTGTCTTTTGTGCGCAATATGTTCAGCGCTTCTATCAAAATATCAAACCCCTTGGCGCGGTGATAGCGGCCCAAACTGCCTATGCGCAGCGTTTCACCCTTTTGCCATGGCGCGGCGGTCGGTGCGCTTTCATCCGCAGAGAAAATCGACCAGGTCAGCAGATTATCTTTCGCTATTCCCAGCCTTTCATGCGTTAATTGGGCCACCAAATGGCTGTCCGCCACCCAAAGCGCAGAAGCCTGCGCACGCCATCGCAGCAGCCGCTCATTCCAAGGTTTCAAAAAAGCATTATGCTGCCAACTTACCACCGGTAGGCCCAGTCTTTGGCCCACAATCTGGCCCAGCAATGTCGCGCGGCTAAGCGATGTCCAGATAATGTCTGCCGGCCATTTTCCTAATTCGTCCATAAGCCATTTGACAGCGGCAAGATGGTCCTTTTCGCCGCCCGGTCTTATGATAGGGCTGAAGCCGCTTGCCTCTATAGCCTTTATCGCTTTGCCATTGCGGCGGGTGAGCGCATAAAATTGGACATCAAAGCCATTGGCCTGAAGCACGGAAAGGATATCAGGAACTGGGCTTTGCGCGCCGCCCCCTTCCAGTGAATTGATGATATAGGCCAGTTTTGGACGTGCGCCCATTAAAGCATATTCTCTTTGATGCGCGTTTCTGGTTCATGCAGATGGACAAGCGTGACGCGGGCTGCAATCGCATCGGCTGCTCTTTGCGTTGTCTTTTGATCCTGAATTGAAAAAGTATAATTCACCAATTCACGCTGCTTAGCTTCGTAATTCTCTGATAAAAGAGAGAGATTCTCACATTGTCTCGCAAATTCCTCTACTGTGGGAATTACCGGCCCTAGCTGTAAAAATGGCAAAGTCATATTGCCTTGCGCGGCAAGATTAGCATCAGGATCAAGAATGAATACTGGGCGAGGGCGCATGATAAATTCATATATCTGGCTGGAGGCATCGCCAATATAGGCATTGGCGGCCAGCATATAGCTCATATCAAAAAGTTTTGGGCTATCGACATCGATATGAATATTCTGTGCAGCCTGCGCTTCTGCCGGAATATCGGGGCGCGGCCTACCAACCTTATATTCTGGGGATATATGCAGTTTTTTTCGGAATAGCATAACATGCGGGGCAAATATTAAATTATAGGATTGGCCTGCTTCGCTGGCAAACCAACGCATAATATCTGGCCCGACTTGGTACCAGCTAGAAAGCTGCGGATCAAAATGGGGATTATATACAAAAACCGGTTTTTCATTGTCGAAAATTTTGGGTTTTTTTGAAAAGTCTATTTTTTCAAATTTCGGATATCCCACAATATTAATCTTATTTGCGTCCACCCCATTTGCGGCAAGTTGATCGGCCATTTTCTGTCCTGCCACCAATGTCATATCAAATTGCCGGTGATCGGGATGAAAGGTTACGCTGCGATCACCCGTGCCATGCGGAATGCGGGTAAATAGGGGCATAGAATTAGCGGGAAGTGATTTTTTTAGCCGTAAACATGTTCGCTCTGTCGATACGATCATATCGGTGCTCGCGAAAAGTTTTTTGTGCAATTTCAGGCGTAGCAATCTGCTGGAGGGGAAGAGCCTGTCTAGCCTAGCAGCTATTTGGCTCAGAAAATTGGGGACTTTCAAATGAACCCAATTTACCTTTTTGGCGGCTTCCCTAGTGAAATGGCCATGAATGGCTTCATAAATTTCTTGGGTGGAATAGGCAATGCTGGTTTTGGCATTGGGGTAGCGAGAGGCAAATGCAGCAGCCGTGCCCGCCATATGGGCAACTTGGTGTTCTGCATCGTGATTAAACAGAAACAATATATGTTTTATCTCTGCTGTTCGCATAATATACTTTCGATCAGTGCGACATCATCCATCTTGTCCGCATCGATGCATGCTTTTGCATCACTTAATGGCACAATTTTGGCATGTATCTTATATCGCTTAGATAAAAGCTTGCTAAAGTCTTTTTCCGTCATCCAGCCAAAGAGAAAACGCAGCAAAATATAGGGACCAAAAGCACTGAAAAAAGACAGGGCTTTTTTGCGCGACTGCTCAATTGCGGCCCATGCATCCAATACTGGCATAACGTCATGCCCGCCAAAATAGAACAGGTTGCAGCCAGACCATGATTCATTGCGCAATTTCAACCAAGTGCGCTTGGTCTGCAATGCGCTGTTCATCACAACTGTCTTTGAAACTGCGCCAACGGCCAAGTCACTGCCCGCACTATGATGCATAAATTCCGCCAATGTTTCTTCACTTAACAGCACATTATCGGCCGTAGTCACCAGCATTGGCTGATGCGTATTTTGTAACAGCCCTCTTATGGTTTCAGCTATGGTGTTTTGTGACTGTTGCCAGTGAACATTATCGGCATATGCCGCAAGGTCACTGCTTTGCAGCAGCTCATCAACATTTTGCGCCACGACGAAAACGGGAATGTCACGCGCAAAAACCGTTACAACATCCAATACCCGCGCCAACATGGCGCGCCCGGCAATAGGATATAACGCCTTTGTTGAAAAAGGCTGCCCGTCCGTTAGAGCATCTCCGCCGGGCCGCGACCCGGCGAGAATAACGATGACCGGTTTTTCAGACATAATCTATCTGGCAATTGCTTGCGCAAATTGGGATGGCCATATTAATTGCCAAATGTTCTTTGCCACCAGCCTTTACGGCCTCCACCCTTTTGTTCGCTAGCCGGTTTTGGCGCGCTATCTGCTGTTTCGGGCGAAGCTTTGTCTTCAGACTGCGCAGGGGCGGGGGCAGGGGTAGGAGCATCAGCAGCGGTTTGCTCTGCTTTTGCTTCAGGTTCAGCCTTTTTGCGCGCAGTTCTGCCAGTGGTTTTGGCCGCAGCTCTGCCTGTGGTCTTGGTCGTAGTCTTAGCCGCAGTCTTGGTGGCAGTTTTACGCGGTGCCCGTTTCGGCTTTTCCGTTTCAGCGGGTTCAGGGTTTTCCGCCTTCTCTTTGGCAACCGCTTCATCGCCAGCATCACTGGTTTTTGCCGCTGCTTTTCTGCGCGTGCGCTTGGGTTTAGCTTCCGCTTGCGCTTCCACTGCCTCACCCTCGGTTAAAGCCTGATTTGCAGCATCACTCTGGGCTTCAGCCTTTGGCGTACGCTTGCGCCGCGTGCGCTTTGGCTTCGCTTCTTCCGCAGTCTCGTCTTGCGGTGTTATAGCTTCTGCTTCCTTGACGGCTTCTTCGCTAGAAACCTCCTCACTTGTCACTGTGCCATCAGCGGCATTTTCATCGGGCTTGCGGCGGCGACGGCGCGGACGCTTCGGCTTTTCTTCTGATGCATCATTTTGCGGCTTTTCGTTGCCCTCATCAGAAGCGGCATTTTCGCTGTCATTACCGGCATTATCGGGTGACGCTGCATCACCATTTTTGCGTCCGCGACGTCCACGGCGGCGGCGGCGGCGCTTTGGCTTATCGCTCGCATCATCATCGCTATCTTGCGCATGATGTGTTTCATTTTCTTCCGGTTCGTCATCCATATCGGGCGCGATAAGCTGCCCTTGCGTATCCTCACGGAATTGTGGTTTGCCGCCACTGACATCTACCATCATCTTGGCGCCTTCATGGTCGCCATTGGGCAATATCTGGATCGAAACACCGTAACGGTCTTCAATCTCATTAAGCCCGGCCCGCTTATTATTGAGCACATAAATGGTTGCTTCTTGGCTGGTCCGCAGGGTGAGCATATTGCCCTTGCCCTTGGCGGCTTCCTCTTCAAGCAAGCGCAATGCAGCCAGACCGGCAGATGATGCAGTACGCACCAGACCGGTACCGTCACAATGTGGACAGACGCGCGTGGATGCCTCCAATACACCTGTACGCAGGCGCTGGCGGCTCATTTCCATAAGGCCAAAGCCGGAAATTCGGCCAACCTGTATGCGTGCACGGTCAGATTTCAGCGCATCGCGCATCTCTTTCTCAACCTTACGGGTATTTCCGCCGCGCTCCATATCAATAAAGTCAATGACCACAAGCCCAGCCATATCGCGCAGGCGCAATTGCCGCGCAATCTCGCGTGCAGCTTCTAAATTGGTGCTGACAGCCGTTGCCTCAATACCATGCTCGCGTGTCGAGCGACCGGAGTTAATATCTATAGAGACAAGCGCCTCTGTAGGATTGATAACCAGATATCCGCCGGATTTTAGTTGCACCACGGGATCATACATGGCGTTGAGCTGTTCCTCTGCGCCATAAAATTGGAACAAAGGTGTGGGGTTAGCATATTGCTTCACTCGCCGCGCATGGCTGGGCATCAGCAATTTCATAAAGTCTTTGGCCGCGCGGTAACCTTCATTACCCTCGACAAAAACCTCTTCAATCTCACGATTATAAATATCGCGGATCGCACGTTTTATAAGGTCGCTATCGCTATGAATTTTCTGCGGCGCAGAAGCGCTAAGCGTTTTTTCACGAATTTCATCCCAAAGCCGCGCCAGATAATCAAAATCGCGTTTAATCTCGGTTTTGGTGCGCGACAATCCTGCCGTACGCACAATGCACCCCATTGATGAGGGCAGGTTCATATCGGAAATTATGGATTTAAGCCGCTTGCGATCACTCGCGCTGGAAATCTTGCGGCTAATGCCGCCGCCATGAGAGCTGTTTGGCATAAGAACGCAATAGCGGCCAGCAAGGGACAGATAGCTGCTTAATGCAGCGCCTTTATTGCCGCGCTCTTCCTTAACCACTTGCACCAGCAAAACTTGGCGGCGATGGATTACGTCCTGAATTTTATAGCGGCGGCGCAGCGCCATACGCTTGCGGCGTACTTCGTCACTGGCTTTACTAGCGGTTTTGCCGCCAGGCTTTCCGCGCCGACGATGACGGCCCTTACCGCGCCGGCTGCGGCCACGGCCTTTACCATCATTTGATTGGTCAGATGCCGCTTCTGATTCTTCGTTTTCATCGCTTTCATTTTCAGCGTCGTCGCCATCGCTATCATCATCGTCTTCATCATCATCAGGGCGAATAGCGGTTTTTGGTTCGCTTAAAGCCTTTTCGGCCTTTTCATCCAGCATGCCATGATCTTCGGCCAGCTCATCAGCGAATGAACGGTTATCGTCATCATCATCAGACCCTGCATCACCGCTTTCTTCTTCCTGAGCGCGCAAAGCCGCTTCTTCAGCAGCATGCTCGGCTTCTTCAGCCAGCAATTGCTCACGGTCTTCTTTTGGTATCTGGTAATAATCGGGGTGAATTTCAGAAAAAGCCAAAAAGCCATGGCGATTGCCGCCATAATCTACAAATGCCGCTTGGAGTGAAGGCTCTACCCTCGTCACTTTGGCAAGATAAATATTTCCTTTTATCTGCTTATGTTCAGCAGATTCGAAATCGAACTCCTCAATCCGGTTTCCTTTTAGCACCGCCACCCGGGTTTCTTCCTGGTGGCGCGCATCGATCAACATACGCGTCGTCATTATGGTTTCTCCGCGCCAATAATGCGGCGCTATTTATGCGCGGGACTATTGGCGGTTTTGTTGTTGGAGCGGTGCGGTGGATCAAATTCCCCGGCACTGCCTTTAATTTGGTTGGAATGTAATATCGGCCATCAAAGATGTGACGGCGATTCGTGTCTGTCTGGAAAAACTTTGCAATATGCTTATTGCGGGGCGCAATTTTCGCCAGCTTCATGACCGTTTCAGGACATGAGGGCGAAGATATGGCCGTAAAGTTCATTCAGCATCAACCTGGTTTGCACCGGCTTTATAACAGGCGCTTATCTTAGAAAAGTTTCAATCCGCATTGTTCATACTTTTTTCCACTTAAGCTATTCGCTAGCACCAAACTATTATGACAGCAACATAAATGACACATTATAAAAGGAAAATTGCACTTTACATTTGGGAATGGAAAAGCAGAGCGACAGAAAAAATCATCCTAAATTACGGTGAATTTGCTGTTAACCAGAATGTTTGACAGGTTTTTACGGTTGTTTCCTTAATTTCCTTTTCATCATGTTGAAAACCACTCTCTCAAGCATAAATTTCTGCTGGACCTCGAACGGGGTTTTGCGGCATTACAGGTCTATTGTGATGATTGTCACCAGTCTTTTATTGCTGCTCGCCAGCTCCTTGGCCCAAGCGGGGCAGGTGCGTGATGTAGACATTAAGGGCAATAAGGTGGTCATCACTTTTGATGATGTGGTGGTTGGCGCCAAAACGCTAGCTCTAACGGGGCCGGACCGCATTGCCATTGATATTGAAGGTGGCACATTAAAAAACCGCTTTGATAAAATAACATCTGAAACATCGGCATATTCTAATGGACGCAATATTGGGGTGCAGAAAATACGCGCTGCACAATTTTCTCAAGATACAGCGCGCATCGTGCTGGATATGGCTGGTCCGGCTTCTGTTGTGTCTGGGTATTTTTCATCCGATGGCCGCGCATTGCATCTTTCGCTTGAGCAAAGAAAAGACCATTGGCGTGTTAGCGGCCTAAGCAAGCGTCTTTTTGAGCCACCTGCGGCTTTCCGCGCACAAAAGAAAGCCCGCAATCCCTATAGTGTAAGTGTTCCACTGCCCAAGGCCAAAAAACAAATAGGTTTGCCCAATGTCATGGGCGGCAATAATCAAAATAAGCCATTGGTTGTTATTGATGCGGGCCATGGCGGCCATGATCCCGGGGCAATCAGCCCGCATGGCGGCAAACGTGAAAAAGACGTTACTCTGGCCATTGCCAAGCGCATGCGTGACCAATTGCTGGCAACGGGCCGCGTAAGGGTTGCCATGACGCGCGATGATGACAAATATCTGGTGCTGAGCGAGCGCTATTCCATTGCGCGCAGATTAAAGGCTGATCTGTTTATCTCTGTTCATGCCGATTCAGCAGGCAGTCCAGCAGCCAAAGGCGCGACGGTATATACATTATCCGAAGTGGCCTCTGACCGCGAAACCGCCAAGTTGGCCGCGCGCGAAAACAAATCAGATATTATTCGCGGATTGGACTTAAATGGCGCGGACCCGAATATAAGCCCAATATTGATTGATTTGCGCCAGCGTGAGACGATGAATTTGTCCTCTGATTTCGCAAAATTGCTACTGCGCGAAGGTGATGGCCGCATGAATTTTCGAACCTATTCGCACCGTTTTGCATCATTTGTTGTGCTCAAAGCGCCTGATGTGCCATCAATTTTGCTAGAAACCGGATATCTGACCAACAAACAAGACGTTGCGCGGCTCTCTTCTAAGGCAGGGCAGAATCAAATCGCCGACTCTGTTGCCGATGCTGTTACGGTCTATTTCGCTCGCCAACTGGCTCTGCGTTGATTTTCTGATTTTCAAAATATCTGGAATCAGCACGGATTTTCGGGATTGTGCGCAGAATATATTGTAATTTTGCATAGTCAGTTTGCATTCATGCTGGCCCTTCATAATTTGGCTGTGCTAGACACAGCGTCATGAGTGAAACAGCTTCATCAGATTCAGGCAATGGATTTGCCTATCGCTTAAGCCGAGATGTCGGCGGGGCAAGTGCGTTTTTGGCACGCGCATGGTCGCGTTGGTGGGTCCGCTGGTTGACCTATCTCTTTCTGGCCTTTTGGGTTGCCGTCGCTATTTTCTGGTTTGTGTTTGCGCGCGGATTACCGTCTGCTGATAGCTTGCTGGATTATGAACCACCGGTGCCGACCATGGTCCGCGGCTATGATGGCGATATTGTGCGCAGTTTTGCACGTGATCGCCGCGTACAGTTGGAATATGAAGATTTTCCGCAACAGCTTATTGATGCTTATCTGTCTGCAGAGGATAAAACATTTTTTGACCATAGCGGGCTGGACTACCCCGGTGTTGCTGGCGCTGTTGTTGATTATGTTAGCAAATTGGGCAGTGGACGCCGCGCAAAAGGCGGTTCTACTATTACACAGCAAGTCGCCAAAAACCTGCTGGTTGGTGATGAATATTCTGTAACCCGTAAAATTAGTGAAGCCATTTTGGCTTATCGGATAGAAAATGTTCTGACCAAAGAAGAGATATTGGAAATCTATCTTAACGAGATTTTTTTGGGGCGAAACGCATATGGCGTACAGGCTGCATCACAGGCCTATTTCCAAAAAGATGTTGAGCAACTGACATTACCGGAAGCTGCATATCTGGCAATTTTGCCTAAGGCGCCGAATAATTACCGGCCCGAAAAAAATTATGACCGTGCGATTGAACGGCGCAATTATGTGCTGGGCGAAATGCGGCGCAATGGCTGGATAACCGAGCAGGAAATGACCACAGCACGGGCTGCGCCTTTGGGAACAAAGGCCAGAAAAGTTGAGGTCTATGAGCCTGTTGGCGGATATTTTATTGAAGAAGTGCGCCGCCAATTGATCGAACGCTATGGCGAGGCTGCTGATGAAGGGCGCAATCCTTATAGTGTTTATGCTGGCGGCCTATGGGTGCGCACATCATTAAACCGCGATATGCAGAAAATGACCACGGCAGCGCTTCGTGATGGCATGCTGCGTTATGATCGCGGTAAAGGCTGGTCCGGCCCCATAAATACCATAGAAATAGATGAGAAATGGGCGCGGCGGCTGGACTCCACCAATATCAATATCAATTATAAAAACTGGCGGGTTGCGGTTGTTCTGGGCAAGGAAGGCGCAACGGCTAATATCGGTTTTGCCAATGGTGACAGAGGCATTATGCCGCGTTGGGCCGCCAGTAGGGCAAAGCGTGGTGGCGGCGGCAGTGCCTTTAACACATTAAAGCCTGGGGATATTATTGCAGTCGGGCCAGAGCGTGGCGGCGAAAATCTTTATGGTTTGCGCAGTATCCCCACCGTTTCCGGCGGCATGGTGGTGCAAAGCCCGCATGGCGGCCGCATATTGGCAATGCAGGGCGGTTTTGACAATCGTATTAGCCCTTTTAACCGCGCAACACAGGCCGAGCGCCAGCCCGGCTCCACTATCAAGCCATTTGTCTATGCCACCGCTTTGGATAATGGGATGACACCGGCAACGCAGATCGTTGACGATAAATTCTGCGTTTATGATGGATCGACCGGTGATCGCAAATGCTTCCGTAACTTTGGCGGATCGCGCGGTGCCGGTGCGCAGACTATGCGCTGGGGCTTGGAACAATCACGCAATTTGATGACAGTGCGCGCAGCAAATGATGCGGGCATGCCCAATGTGGTGAAGACGATCAAAAATGTCGGCATTGGTGATTACCAGCCTTATTTCTCTTTCGCTCTGGGCGCTGGGGAAACCACGGTTGAAAAAATGACCAATGCCTATTCCATATTGGTCAATCATGGCCGGGAATTGCAGCCTACGGTGATTGATTATGTGCAGGACCGTCAGGGCAAGGTGATTTACCGTGCAGACAAACGCGTTTGCGAAGGCTGTAATATGGCCGAATATGATGGCCAGCCAATGCCAAGGCTGAAGGCTGTTGGCAAACAGGTTGTTGACCCTATGACTGCATATCAGACCGTGCATATGATGACCGGTGTGGTGCAGCGCGGCACGGCGCAGAATTTGCGTGATCTGGGCCGACCATTATTTGGTAAAACAGGCACGACCACCAATTCTACTAATGTGTGGTTTGTGGGCGGTACACCGGATATGGTGGCTGGTGTCTATCTGGGTTACGATCAGCCGCAAAATATGGGCGGTTATGCGCAGGGCGGCACAGTCGCTGCGCCGATTTTCAAACAATTTGCGCGCAATGCTCTGCCATCATTACCTTCGCGGCCCTTTATTGCGCCCAAAGGAATACGCATGGTCCGCATTGAACGGCGCTCTGGGCGGCGTGTTTTTGGGCGATGGCCAAGCAATGACCCCAAATCGTCCGTGATATGGGAAGCCTTTAAGCCAGAGACAGAGCCTAAACGTTCTGTGCGGGCGGAAGAGGTCAAAAAAGTGGCCGCACCCAAAGCCAAGCAACGCCAGACCCGCAGAACGCAGCAGCGCAGACCGCGCAATGATAATGACTTTTTGCAGGATCAAGGCGGGATTTATTAGCGCCTTGCACTGCCTTTCACATCGCCTGCATAAGCATTGTCTTGAACTTTGTTCAGGCCTTTCGTGCAGGCTTTCATGCTTATGCTGGTAAAGGCTAAGGCAACAGCCTTGGCAACCCGACTTTACATTGCTGACAAAATCCCCAATTGAGAATGAGACTATAGGAGACGGTGATGCGGGCCGAGGGGCAAGCTTATATTGATAAGATAGAGGC
>CAZAHS010000026.1:0-16757 GCA_964484855.1 uncultured Sphingomonadaceae bacterium
CACCAATCCCGAAAGCGGGAAGGGGGTTTCCCTATGATCGGTATCGAACATTATCTGGTGGTCAGTTCCATATTGTTCGTGATGGGCATATTGGGCATCTTTTTGAACCGCAAAAATGTTATCATTATTTTGATGGCGATTGAGCTTATTCTGCTGGCGGTCAACATTAATCTGGTCGCCTTTAGTGCATTTTTGGGCGATTTGGTTGGGCAGATTTTTGCAATGTTTGTGCTCACAGTAGCTGCTGGTGAAGCAGCCATCGGTCTGGCCATATTGGTTATCTATTTCCGCAAACGCGGTACCATTGCCGTTGATGATATCAACAGGATGAAGGGCTAATTCCCATGAGCATTCAGTTGATTGTTTTCCTGCCATTATTGGCGGCCATCATCGCCGGATTGGGCAACCGCTCGCTTGGCAATATTCCTGCAAAGGTCCTTACAACAGGCGCTTTGTTTGCATCTTGCGCATTAAGCTGGCCAATCTTTTTGGCGTTTTTGAGCGGCGATGCTGAGGCGCAGGTGGTGCCGGTTTTGAAATGGGTGACATCGGGCGATCTGTCTTTTGATTGGGCGCTGCGTGTTGATACATTGACCGCAATCATGCTGGTTGTTGTGACCAGCGTATCGTCTTTGGTGCATCTTTATAGCTGGGGCTATATGGAAGAAGACCCCGATCAACCGCGCTTCTTTGCCTATTTATCATTGTTCACCTTTGCCATGTTGATGTTGGTGACGGCGGACAATCTGGTGCAAATGTTCTTTGGTTGGGAAGGGGTGGGACTTGCATCCTATCTGCTAATCGGTTTCTGGTTTAGAAAGCCCAGTGCAAGCGCCGCGGCGATAAAGGCCTTTGTGGTCAACCGTGTTGGTGATCTAGGCTTCATGCTTGGTATTTTCGGCACGTTTCTGGTCTTTGGCACTGTTTCCATCCCCGAAATATTAGAGGCTGCGCCTGCAATGGCGGGGTCAACCATAGGCTTTTTGGGTTATCGGTTCGACACGATGACGGTGCTGTGTCTGCTGCTCTTTATTGGCGCGATGGGCAAATCCGCGCAATTGGGGCTGCACACTTGGCTGCCTGATGCGATGGAGGGGCCAACACCTGTTTCTGCGCTTATTCATGCGGCCACCATGGTTACCGCTGGCGTGTTCATGGTGTGCCGTTTGTCACCCATGTTTGAAACCAGCGATGTTGCGCTGACGGTTGTTACCGTGGTGGGCGCGGCAACGGCCATTTTTGCTGCAACTGTTGGTCTGGTGCAGCATGATATTAAGCGGGTCATCGCTTATTCAACCTGCTCTCAGCTGGGTTATATGTTCTTCGCTGCTGGTGTTGGCGCGTATAATGTCGCCATGTTCCATCTGTTCACTCACGCTTTTTTCAAGGCTTTGTTGTTCCTTGGCGCAGGTTCGGTCATTCACGCGATGCATCATGAGCAGGATATGCGCTATTATGGCGGTTTAAGAAAACATATCCCGCTAACCTTTTGGGGCATGATGGCGGGTACTTTGGCGATTACCGGTGTTGGTATTTATTGGATTCATGCAGGTTTTGCTGGTTTCCATTCCAAAGACGCAATTATTGAAGCGGCTTTTGCTTCGGGTACTGATGCGGGCATGTTTGCCTTTGCCATTGGTGTGCTCGCCGCGTTGCTGACCAGCTTTTATAGCTGGCGGCTTATGTTCCTAACCTTTTGGGGCAAGCCGCGCTGGATACAGTCCGAACATATTCAGCATAGCGTTCACAAAACACCGGAAGAAGCAGGCGCAGACCAAACGGGCGGATATCACCCGCATGAAAGCCCGTTTCCTATGCTTATTCCGCTTATCCTGCTTTCCGCAGGCGCCGTATTTGCAGGCTATGTCTTCACCCATGCATTTATTGAAGAGGCTGGTTTCTGGAATGGTTCAGTGGCCTATAATGCCGGGCTTATGCACGACATGCATGATGTACCGCTCTGGGTTAAGCTGTCCGCCACCGCCGCTATGCTGGCGGGTTTGGGTACGGCCTATTTTGTCTATATGATGGGCGAAGGAAAGGCCGAGGCTTTGGCCAAAACATTCCGGCCGCTTTATCTGTTTTTCTTCAACAAATGGTATTTTGATGAGCTGTATAATGCCATCTTTATCAAGCCTGCCTTTGCGATAGGCCGGTTATTCTGGAAAGCGGGCGACCAAAATACGATTGATCGCTTTGGCCCCAATGGCGCAGCGGCTCTGGTGGGCGTTGGCAGCCGTATGGTTGGCAAAATGCAGTCCGGATATATTTACAGCTATGCACTGGTTATGCTGCTCGGCCTTGTTGCCGCGATCAGCTGGGCCATGGTGAAATAGGCGGGTGAGATAAGATAATGAATGATCTGGGCTTCCCTATTCTCTCCATCATGTTGCTCATCCCCGCATTAGCGGCGGTGCTATGCCTTTTTATTGGTGCCAATGCCGCGCGTATGGTTGCGCTGCTTGCCACATTGGTAAATTTGGCGCTGGGTATCATATTGTGGATCAATTTTGATATTGGCGGTGTGCAATGGCAATTTGTTGAAAGCGCACCATTATTTGACCGGTTTAGCTGGGCTTTGGGCATAGATGGCATATCGCTTATGCTCATCATGTTGTCGGTGTTTTTAATGCCGATATGTATAGGCGCTAGCTGGCGATCCATACAAAAACGCGTCGGCGAATATATGGCGGCATTCCTGCTGATGGAGATGCTGATGATCGGCGTCTTTGCCGCGCAGGACATTTTCCTCTTCTATATTTTCTTTGAGGCAGGGCTGATCCCGATGTATTTGATTATTGGTATATGGGGCGGTGTGGACCGGATTTACGCCAGCTATAAATTCTTCCTCTATACCTTATTTGGCTCGGTTTTGATGCTGATCGCCATGTTCTGGATGGTGAATGAGGCAGGCACGACCGATATTCCAACCCTGATGCAATATGATTTTGCACCAGAGGCGCAGACATGGCTCTGGCTCGCATTTTTCGCCAGCTTTGCGGTGAAAATGCCGATGTGGCCCGTTCATACTTGGCTGCCTGATGCGCATGTTCAGGCACCAACTGCTGGCTCTGTTATTTTGGCTGGTGTGCTGCTCAAATTGGGCGGTTATGGCTTTATCCGTTTTTCGCTGCCCATGTTTCCAGAGGCTTCGGAGCAATTTCTCTGGCTCATCCTTATCCTGTCAATGGTCGCGGTGGTGTACACATCACTGGTCGCCTTGGTGCAAAGCGATATGAAAAAGCTGATTGCCTATAGCTCGGTTGCGCATATGGCGATTGTCACCGTTGGCCTATTTGCGTTTAATCAGCAGGGACTTGAAGGCGCGATGATTATCATGCTGAGCCATGGTTTGGTGTCGGGCGCATTGTTCCTATGTGTTGGTGTGATTTATGACAGGCTGCACACGCGCGAGATTGACCGTTATGGCGGCCTTTCTATTAATATGCCGCGCTATGCCTTATTATTCCTGCTTTTCACCATGGCCAGCATTGGCCTACCGGGAACCAGCGGATTTGTTGGGGAATTTCTGGCGCTGCTTGGCATTTATGAAGTGTCCAGCCTGGCTACATTGATCTGCACCACCGGTATAATATTGGGCGCAGGCTATATGCTGTATCTCTATCGCCGCATTGCCTTTGGCGAATTGGTGCATGATGATGTGAAAGAGATGACCGATTTAACAGCGCGTGAAATGGCTTTGCTTGCCCCTATCGCTGCGGTTGTGCTGTGGATGGGCGTTTATCCTGAAAGTTTCCTGGCACCGATGCGCGGTGATATTGCGGCATTGGAGGCCCGTTTGGCCCGCGCTAAGCCCGCAGGTGACGCACAATTGCAACTGGGCGCAGGCTTACCAATAGCTGAAGACAGCCATCATGGCGCAGCCGCTGAAGAAGGAGCGCACTAATGCCCAATTATACGCTCTGGCTGCAATTGACTGCGCCTGAACTTATTCTTTCAGTGTCTAGCCTCATCCTGTTGACTATTGCTGGTTTTGCTGGGCAGAAATCTTCAAAATTTGTCGGTATATTGGCGGTTACGGCATTGTTCGCGTCATCCGCTGTTGCCCTTGATTTTCTAACCGGTGACGGTTTCTCTGAAGGGGCAGAAGCGTTTTACGGCCAATATTTTATGGATCGTTTTGGCTCTTATATGAAGCTGCTTATATATGCGGCGGCGATCATCACCTTGATTATTTCACCGCGTTTCCTTGAAGAGCGCGGCATGATGCGCCCTGAATTTCCGGTGCTGATTGTCTTTGCAGCTATCGGCATGGGTTTGATGGTTTCGGCCACCGATTTATTGTCGCTCTATATCGGTTTAGAGCTGAATAGCCTTGCCGCTTATGTGCTGGCCAGCTTTGCCCGTGATGATGAACGCTCTAGTGAGGCAGGTCTTAAATATTTCGTGCTTGGCGCTTTGGCCAGCGGCATATTGCTTTTCGGTATGTCGCTGCTTTACGGGTTCACTGGCACGACCAGCTTTATCGGTATCGCTGGTGCATTGGGTGAAGAGCTGAACAATGGCGCGTTATTTGGCATGGTCTTCGTG
Organism: uncultured Sphingomonadaceae bacterium; assembly: GCA_964484855.1. Classification (GTDB taxonomy): domain Bacteria; phylum Pseudomonadota; class Alphaproteobacteria; order Sphingomonadales; family Sphingomonadaceae; genus Alterisphingorhabdus. Next base: position 4,552 of record CAZAHS010000026.1, read on the forward strand.
CTTGCTGGCCTTGCTTTCAAAATCAGCGCGGTGCCTTTTCATATGTGGACACCAGATGTTTATGAAGGTGCGCCAACACCCGTTACGGCCTTTTTCGCCAGCGCGCCAAAAGTAGCGGCCATTGCGCTCACCATGCGGGTGTTATTCTGGTGCTTTTATGGCTTTATTGCCAGTTGGCAGCCGATCATTATTTTCATCGCCCTTGGGTCCATCATCATTGGTGCAGCGGGCGCGATTGGGCAGCAAAATATCAAGCGCTTGCTGGCCTATAGTTCGATCAACAATGTTGGCTTTTTGCTCATTGGTATTGCGGCCGCGACCAGCGCAGGCGCTTCGGCATCCAGCACATATTTACTTATCTATCTGGCTATGACATTGGGCGCTTTTGCCTGTATCATGGAATTGCGCGACGCCAATGGTCAGCCAGTGGAATCGCTTGATGCTTTGGCCGGACTTTCAAAAGTGCGTCCCGGCATTGCAGCGGCATTGGCGATTTTCATGTTTTCGCTTGCCGGTATTCCGCCGCTATATGGGTTTTGGGGCAAGTTTCTGGTGTTTAGCGCAGCGGTAGAGGCTGATCTGTTGCCGCTTGCAGCTATCGGCATTGCCGCCTCTGTTATTGGTGCATTCTATTATCTCAAAGTCATCAAGGTCATGTATTTTGATGAAATATCAGGGGTAATAGTTGCTGAACGCGGCGCGCCGGAGCGTCTGGCAATTATCATTTTGACGGCGCTTTTTGTCTCGCCTCTGGGCTATTTCCTCAGCGGTAGCATTGCCAAATATTCTGATGATGCTGGTAATGCGCTCACCTACTTCTTAAACTTCGTCTAGGCCTTTGGCAGCGCATATCTGTATAGATTATGTGGAGCAAACCGGCTCCACGAATAGCGATATGCTGGCCCGTGCAGCGCAGGGCGCTAAGGAAGGCGAGTGGTTGCGCGCCGAGAGGCAAAGCGCTGGGCGCGGCCGCATGGGGCGTGATTGGCTGGAACAATCTGGCAATCTTTATGCCAGCACGATTGTTAGAATTGGCAAAGATGACCCGCCAACCACATTGCTGGCAATGGTTGCCGGCATTGCTTTTGCCCATACGGCCATGGACTTTGCAGGCGAAGAGAATGTACAGTTAAAATGGCCCAATGATGTGATGATCGGCTCTGCCAAAATGGGTGGCATCTTGCTTGAACGGCAGGATGATGCGGTCATCGCGGGCTTTGGTTTGAATATAATATCCGCACCGCAAATTGATGGGCGTATTACCATAGCGCTATCCGATGTTTTGCCGCGTAATATGTCTGTCCCCAGTGCGCATGATGTTTGCGAAAAGCTGGCACATCACTTTGCAAATTCTCTATCACTTTGGCGAAGTGATAAGGCGGGCCGCAATCCTGTTCTCGACAAATGGTGTGCAATGGCGCATGCAAAAGGTGCAGAGTTAAGCGTTACAGACTTACATGGCGCACCTTTACAGGGACGTTTTGCAGGACTGGAACAAGATGGTGCCCTGCGTCTGCAGCGCGATGATGAAATTATAGATGTTATTCGTGCGGGCGATGTTGCGCTGATAGGTGAAGGAGAGGGTTGAACCATGCTTCTGGCAATTGATGTGGGCAATACTAATGCCGTTTTTGCACTTTATGATGAATTGCAACAGCTTTCGCGCTGGCGCATTTCAACGGACCCGCGCCGTACAGCAGATGAATATGCGGTATGGCTCGATCAGCTATTTGCGATGCAGGGCATTGATCGCGGAGCAATTAAAAACGTTATAATATCCACCGTGGTTCCGCGGGCGATGCACAATCTGTCTCAATTGTCCCAAAAATATTTTGGGACTGATTTGCTGGTGGCAGGGCGCGCGCCTGTTGAATGGGGTATAAATGTTGATGTTGAAGAACCAGGCTCGCTAGGTGCGGACCGTGCGGTAAACACTATATCCGCGCATCAGCGGCATGAAGGTGATTTGATTGTTATAGATTTTGGTACCGCAACAACGATTGACTATGTTGATTACACCGGCGCGTATAAAGGCGGTATCATCGCGCCAGGCATTAACATATCACTTGATGCACTGGTCACAGCAGCAGCAAAATTACCGCGCGTCGCCATTGAAGTGCCAGAAGGTGATAGCCATAATGTGATTGGACGAACAACAGAGAGCCAGATGCAAATTGGCGTATTCTGGGGCTATGTGGCACTGGTCGAAGGGCTGGTCATGCGGATGAAAGAACAAATTGGTCGTCCTGCTAAAGTTATAGCAACCGGCGGTTTGGCCGTGTTATTTGATGGACATAGCGATATTTTTGACGCGGTCGAAAGCGACCTGACTTTGGGCGGATTGGCCCTGATGGTTCACCGCGCCGGTTTATGAAATTACGGCGTTGCTATTTCACGCGCCGATAGAAGGATATTAGATGGTTTCCCCTAAAGACGAACTTTTGTTTCTGGCCCTTGGCGGCTCGGGCGAAATCGGCATGAACGCCAATCTTTATGGCTGTAACGGCCAATGGGTTATGGTTGATCTGGGCATGACATTCTCCGGCAATGATTATCCGGGTGTTGATCTGGTTTTCCCTGATTTGGAATTTATTGAACAGCGTCAGGAAACATTGGCCGGTATAGTGCTGACCCATGGCCATGAGGATCATATAGGCGCATTGCCCTTTTTCGCCGGTGATTTGGACGTTCCGCTTTATGCAACGGCTTTTACAGCAGGGCTTATCCGCCGCAAACTTGAAGAACATGGCTTGGCCGATAGCGTAGAGATTAACATTATCGCGGAGCGGGACCGATTCACGGTCGGGCCGTTTGATTTTCAATATATCCCTCTGGCCCACTCTATAGCAGAGGGCAATGCCATGCTGATCCACACGCCCCATGGCACTATTTTTCATACAGGTGATTGGAAGCTGGATGAAGAGCCACTTATCGGTAGCCCGGCAAGCGAGGCGGAAATTCGCGCTATTGGTGATGAGGGTGTGCTGGCATTGGTTTGCGATTCTACCAATGCATTTTCGCCCAAAGCATCTGGCTCTGAAGGTGATGTGCGGCGTGAACTTAGCAAATTGGTTGATAGCATTAAGGGGCGGGTGGTCATCACCACATTCGCATCCAATGTTGCGCGCATGGATACATTGGGCAAAATCGCCAAAGAATGCGGGCGCACTGTCGCTTTGGCGGGGCGCTCCCTAAACCGTATATTGGAAAATGCGCAAGAGACGGGATATCTGATGGATTTTCCGGAAACCATAGATTTCCGCGATGTTGACCAATATGATCGCAAAGATGTGATGGTGATCGCAACGGGCGGGCAGGGCGAGAGCAATGCCGCTCTGGCCCGCATGGCGACCGATAGCCATCCGATCAAATTATCATCGGGCGACACTGTTATTTTTTCGACCAAAGAAATTCCGGGCAATGAGAAATCTATCGGCAAGCTGATTAATGATCTGGTCGCAAAAAACGTGCGCATCATCACTGAAAAGCAATTGCCTATCCATGTCTCTGGTCATCCGGGCCAGCCAGAACTGGCGGCGATGTATGATTGGGTTCGCCCTGAAATTCTTGTGCCTGTGCATGGCGAGCTGCGCCATATGCAGCAACAGGCGATTTTTGCTGAAGAAAAGGGCGTGCCCAAAACCCATGTGCAGACCAATGGCGATGTGGTGCGTCTTGCGCCCAAAGGTCCGAAGAAAATTGGCGAGGAGCGCACAGGCCGCCTCATCCTTGATGGTGATGTTATTCTTCCTGCCAATGGCCGCACAATGAATGAACGGCGCAAAATTGCCTATAATGGTACAATCAGCGTCGCGCTTGTTCTGGATGATAAGGGTAAGCCGGAAGGCAGCATTGAATTTGGCCCAATGGGTCTGCCGCTTGATGAAGATGAGCAACTCTTTTTGGAAGAGGCAGAGCAGGCGGTTCGTAATGTTTTCACTGGAAAACAGGGCAAAAAGATGGACGGCATTGAATCCATAAGAGAGGCAGTGCGCCTTGCCGTGCGGCGAACCGCAACAAAATGGACAGGTAAGAAGCCGGTTGTTCTGGTTCTGCTGATTGAAAGTTGATAGCCCAAGACCATGACGATTACTTCTGCTTTGGCTATATATGTCCTGTTTTGGGTGATAACTGCGTTTATAGTTCTTCCTATTGGCGTGAGAACGCATGATGAAATGGGCGTTGATAAGGTGCCCGGACAAGCTGACAGTGCACCGGCCAATTTTCGGCCAGGCAAGGTGGTGATATATACCACATTGATATCGGCAGTTATTTTTGGGCTATTTTACGCAAATTACGTCAATGGCTGGGTTAGCCCGCAAGACGTTAATATCTTTGGCGAACTATAAAACGCAGCAATATTAACGAAAACGCTCAATCGCCTGTGCCAAAGCGACATAAAGTTTGCCCATATCAGAAGACAGCAATGTCACACTAATGGCTTCTCCGTTGCGCGTGGAAAGCAGGTCACGCAATATTGCTTCAAAATCATGGATATAGCGGTTCACGGTTTCGTTAAACTCCGCATCGCGCTCATAATGTTCGGCAATTTCGCGCACATCACTATTGTTAAGCAAGCGCACAGCGCGGCGGGTAAAGACACCGCGGTCACCTTTAAGATAAGAGGCCCATGCGGTATCCGTGACATCATTAGACAGGATTTTCGCGACATCAATGCTGGTTGAATTGAGGGATTCGGTGAGCAGCGCCAGATTGCGAGACAATTCCTGGTCATTACGCAAAGGAGAAGTTTCACGCATATGCGATATGCGCTCTTCCAAATTATTTGCCAGTTTATCAACCTTGTCCAATTGGCTGGTCAGTGTTGCAGATGCTTGATGCGTTGCCCCCAGCGCATTGTTAACGGCCATTTGCAATTTGCCGATAACCTCATCGCTCTTATCGCGTATTGATGCTTGCAAAGCCTCGCTGCTGCGCTGGGCCATATCTTCGGTCAATTTGCCGACAATGCCATCCAAATCGGTCTGTACTTTTGTTAACAGGGCGTCGGATGAGTTTCCTATCTCTCCAAATTTGGCCAGTATTTTTGTATCGCTTGCCCGCTCCAATGCGTCAATATTGGCTTCCAATGCTGCTAATGCCTCCATAGCCTGTGTGCATTGTTCTGTATTGCGGCGCGTAAAATCACCAAAACTATCTGAATAACGGGCAATATGTTGCTCCTGATCAGAAAGCGTGATGATGTTATCGCGCGTCATGCGATCAATATCATCCAAGGCTGAGCGCATAGTATCAATCTTATCGGCAGCGGAAGATGTGGTTTTATCAGTTTTCTCGATGGCGGCGGCTATAGCCTCAACCTTGAAGAACGCTTTTTCTTCAATATTGTTGGCCAAATTTGCAAAGTCTGATTGTAATATATTGCCTTGTTGCTGCAACTGGCTTGCCATAGCATCGGATGATGCAAGTGAACCTGCAATATGTTCCAGTTCACTGCGCAGGGCAGAAAGAGCAAATGATATTTGTGCCGTTTTGTCGCCCGCCACCTCTTCCTGTATATTTAAGTTGGTTTGTATTTCCCCAATACGTCCCTCAAGCGAGGCGATAATCTCATTTAATCGCGCATATTGCCCTTCCTGATTTTCGCCTATTTGCGTTGTCAGCGTTTCAAACTGCGCAATTTGGTCGGTTAGCAGTTTTTGAGATGCAAGCAATTGTCCGTTCAAGCCGTCAACAAATGCAGAAAGCTCATTACGTGCATTATGATGGGTGGTGGACAATGCGGCAGCCGCTTTATCGCTATTTTCAATAAGAACTTCGCCTGTACGATCACTCAGGCTTTCAATCTCTGATAATTTCGCTTGGAGGTTTTCAACAGCAAGAGAAACGCGTTTTTCAAGATCAATAATCTGCTGGTCGCTAGCCTGACCAAATTCGTTGATTTTCTGGAAACCGCTCACCATTCCTTTAATCTGGCGCTGCGCAGCAATCTCAGCGGAGCCAATCTGATTGACCATATTTTTTGATGTGCCAATAACGACCGGCATTTGTTCGCGCAGGCGGGACATATTTTTTTCAGCAATAGCGCTGACTTTCGCGACAGTTTCCATGCTGCTCTGGCTATCACCCAATAAAGAATGAATATTTTGGGCATGCTGGTTAATGTCTGAAACAGCCTTGCGGCCTAAAACTTCTAGCTGAGCGGATTGGTTAGCGATAAATTCGCGGGCAATTGCCAATTCGCCATTCATATGCTGCAAACGAATTTCAAGTGCGCGCCCTGCATTATCTATCAACATTGTCTGGCGTTCAAAATATGCGGCATGTGCTGTTCGTCGGCGCGATATCATCCAGTAAATTGCGCACATTAATATGATGGGTATCGCCCAGCTAGCGATCATTGCCGGTATGTCATTTACTGCGATATTTTGTGAAATGATCGTCCATTGCGACCATATATAAAAGCCGGTCCAAAGCCCCGATAATAGAATAGCCAAAGCCAGAGCAGCCACTGTCCAAATGTCGCGATAGGGCGCGTGATAGTCATTTTCAAAGACAGTCTCTTCATCATCTGTGACAGATATATCCTGTTCAGACACAGGTATTTCAGCGGTATTTACTGTATCATCATCAGCATCAATTGCGCGCAAATGCTCATCTTTTCTATGGTCTGGATATGCCATATCATGCCCCGAAATTGTCCTATGGTTAAAATCTTTACCATATTTTTCGATTATCGAAAGATTAAGTTAGGATATCGCGGTTAAAAGCCGACACCATGGCTCATTATCATAACGACTTTACACAAATGCTTAACGCTTCATTAGGGGACGATCCTCAATTGGTGGCGCAGTTGCAAGCGACGTTTCTGGACGCTGTTGGTACCCAAATTGATCTGCTTTCGCGCGCACGCTGCGATGGCAATTGGTATGTTGCGGCTGAGCGTTTATGTGACATAGCGGCCAGCTTTTCAGCAGAGGAACTGCTTGTGTTGGCGCAGCAGGCAAAAGATAGCGCGCCGAGTGACCCTGTTATCATGCGTGAACTGGGTGAGTGGTACAGCGTGTTTAAATAATGCTTGGGATTTACAGTGTTTCTTAGCCGCTTAGCCGGTAAAAATTTATATTAGAAACGCTTACAAAATTAGCATATATTGTCTATTGCATTGGCTAACAGGTCATAGCGATCAAAAGCGTGGAGCTGATAGTGCAGGTCGCAATTCTATCATTATGCAAACGACAAAATGACAGCGCCCTGCTGGGCGTTGGGCTTTTGCCTGTTGGCAATGCCACTTTGCTAAAATATCATATCATGCTGGCGCAGCGGGCAGGGGCATCAAAGATTTTATGCCATATTGATGCGGTGCCGGGTGAGCTAGCCCAGCATGAAGACTTTGCCAGAGAACGCGGCATGGCGTGGGTCAATATCCGCAATATTGCAGAAATTGGCGCGCATATTGGCGATGAGGATGATGCCCTTATCATCGCAGATGGCTATTATAGCGAGCCGGCACTTTTTGAAGCTTTTATAACATCTGATGAAACAGGTATTTTAACAGCGGATAGCGATGGCGCATTTCCCGGTTTTGAGCGGCTTGACATTAACACATTATGGGCAGGCCTTTTAAAACTGCCGGGAACTGCATTTGCTACTCTTGCTGATGTGCCAGATGATTGGAGCTTGGAATCGGTTTTGCTGCGTCAGGCGATTGCTGACAAAACGCCGATGCAAATGGTGACCGGCAAAGATATTGATTATTTCGGCTTATGTGATGCATCAGCCGTGCCAATAGATTTACGGCGATCTATATCTGCTGCCAATAGCGCAAAGATAAAATGGCGACCTTTTGAACGGTTGACGCGATTTTCTGCTAGCAAATTGGCACCTATATTGTGGCAAAATACCAAGCATATGCTTGCGGCGGATATACTTATCGGCATTTTGTGCATCACGGCGATTATCCTCGCATATTTTGGAATATATATAGCGGCAATTATTGCTGTTTTTATTGGCTTTTTTCTGGTGGATATTTTGCAAATATGTGCGCGGCCATTGCCAGCAGATAATGTTCAGAAATATCGTGTTTATGCGGTCATAGCATCTGCCTTCATGGCCGCGGCGATTAGCGCAATGGGTTTTCTACAATTGATAACAGCGCAGCTTTTCACTGTTTCTATTTTATCAGCAATCGGCCTATTTGCTGCTTTGCAATGGGCTTTGCTACAAATCCTTGCCGCGCGCCAGACATTTGCGAAACCCTGGCTCCAATTGACTTTTGATCCTTTGGTGCAGACCATATGGCTGATCGCCGGGGCATTTTTTATCATTTTCCCGCAAATGCTTTTTCTCCTCACCGCCATGCAACTGGCGATTATTACATTGTCTTATAAGGTTGCAGATAACGTCGCTTTAACCAAAAGCTGATATGGCCATTTGATGGACAGTGACCATCTTCATGCTACGCGCCCTCATTCAGGGCAGCTTTTACCCAATCTGCTTTCTGTAAGCGGTGAACTTTCTCATCGCTTATTTGCCGGCGGGCAATTGCTGCTGAGTGAAAGAGCCAGCTCCACCATATTATCTCTAATGGACTCTTTGATTATTCAAATCGAAGCAACATTAGATGAGGAGCATGTGCGGCAAGATAATAGCAATAATGAGCGTATGGCTGCGCTTTTTGCAGAACCTGGCCTGATATTGTTTCTGGCAAGCCGCTATTATGAATGGCGCTGCATGTCTAACGCTATAACCGGCCAAGGCAGCTCTATTAGCAAAATTCTCTCCGCAACCCTTAACATCAAAGGGCCATATGAAGAGTTGGTGGCACGAACAATATCTGCAAATGCTCGCTTTGCCCATAATATGGAGCAATTTGATATTGCGCTGGATGAATTGCCTGCAGAGCTTTTGCATGTTTTGCTTGGTCATATAGCGTCAAATAATACTGACGGCATCGGTAAGAATATATTATCTGGCATAGTAACAGACGAGGCGCAGAGCAGGCTGGTCCTTAATGCCAAATGCGCAGAAAGCTTCCCGCTGCAATTGTTCACCTATGCAGAATGGCGCGATCATGGCGCTATTCTTTTCCTTTTAGGGTTAGCGGACCATTTGGCCATTGCTTATGACAATCTGATTTTGGGCACTGCGCTTACTTCTCCATGGCAGATCATGCTCTCTCTGCGCGCCGCGAATATATTACCGGAAGATATTGTTCTTATTCTGGCGGAGATGCCGAAAGGCAAGCAATGGCTAGCTGATTCAGATTTTACAGACCGGTTAAAGCTTTTGGCTCAAGGATATACGCAGGAAAGAGCGCGCAGCGAAATTGTGCAATGGGATGCTGACCAGCGTGCTCAAAACATTCCTTATTGCGGGCATTGGCCTCTGGCCGGAGGCTGCGGAGAATGACTTTGCTGCAGCAAAATATAACCATGCAGCTATATCTTGACCGGCAATATCATCTGGTTGAAGGCGACCCAAAAATCGCTGAATATCATCATGCGCTGGGCGGCGAAAAAGGTACGTTATGCAAGATTGCAGCAATTGTTGAGCTGGCCGTCTTGTCATCCAAATTGGGCATGAGAGTACACAGAAATGTGCGTTTTTCCGTCCATGATAAAAAGATAAGATGTTGGGCAGATATATCGCCAGAAGATCACGGCTATGCCATTAAGATTACAAATCTTAAAGAAACAGGCCCATCATCTGACCATGATGAAATACTGGCTGTCCCGCATTTTAATGATAGCGAGGGCTGGCTGCGCCTAGATTCAAACCATAAGATAATTGGCGGCAACTTGCCTGAAGAGATTGCGGGGAAGGCTGACATTAACAGCTATATAGGTTCGATCTGGCCAGCCTTGCTGCGTCCGGTTGATGACCCGGACTTTGCCACAAAAATAGCGCGGGGCAGTTTTCCACTTTGGCAGATGCTCGATGGTCAAAAAATATGCTTCTGGCCCTATGCTAAGACCGAATGGTTGCTGCGTATCGTGCCCAATGATGATGATAAGCTTTTCACCTGGCATTTCATTCCATCTGATAATTCGGGTAAAAAGGGCGATGAGAATATTGGCGACATCGCACGGCAGTCCGTTGATAATGTGCCGCATCGCAGGCTATTTATTCACAGTGTGGCGCCTGCATTGCGCGCGCCTGTTGTCCGCATCATGGCCAATGCGCGCACAATTAGTGAGGAAAAGACGGGGCCGCTTCGCAACCAATATGCCGGTTATGCCGAGGATATTGCGCAGGCCGCTGAGCATTTGCTGGCGCTGATTGATGATGCCTCTGATCTTGAAGCGGTTGATGGCGCGGATTTTCGCTATTCAGAGGAAGATGTTGATCTTTGCGATGTAGCGCGGCGCGCCGCTGGCCTGTTAAGAGTGAAAGCCCAATCGCGCGATATCACTATTGATATACCGCCGCCGGAGGAGCATCTGATATGCCGCGCGGAATTTCGGCGCGCGCTACAGATTGTTTTAAACTTGCTCAGCAATGCCATCCGCTATGGCCCAAAAGATGCGATGATATGGATACGCGCAGAAGCCGCTGGCGATATGGCCAGACTTACCGTTTCCGATATGGGCAAGGGCATTAGCGCCGATGAGCAGCAAGTCATATTTGATAAATTTGAAAGGCTTGGCCGCAGCGGCGATGGCGGTAGCGGTCTGGGGCTTTATATATCAAAAAAACTGGCCGTTGCCATGGGCGGTAATATTTTGATCGATAGTGCGCCTGGCAAAGGTGTGCGTATCAGTCTTGAGCTGCCATTAAAAAAGGGGGCAAGCGCTTAACGCCTGCCCCCCTTTTCATTATTTATATTGCCGTTTTTTTAATTAGCGTTTGTCTACGGGTATGTAATCACGCGCAACTGGACCTGTGTAAAGCTGGCGTGGGCGGCCAATGCGCTGGCCCGGATCAGAAATCATCTCATTCCACTGCGCGACCCAGCCAACGGTTCTTGCCAATGCGAAGAGCGCTGTAAACATTGTGGTTGGAAAACCAATAGCCGATAAAATTACGCCGGAATAGAAATCGACATTCGGGAAGAGTTTCTTCTCGCGGAAATAATCGTCATTGAGCGCCATTTCTTCGAGTTGCAAAGCGGTTTCAAATACCGGGTCAGTAGTCTTCAAAGCGGCAAAAACCTCTCTTACAGTTTTCTGCATAACGGTAGCACGCGGGTCATAATTTTTGTAAACACGGTGTCCAAAGCCCATAAGGCGGAACGGATCATTTTTGTCTTTTGCACGCTCAATATAATGTGGAATGCGATCTGGCGTTCCGATTTCCCGTAGCATATTAAGCGCAGCCTCATTGGCTCCGCCATGCGCTGGTCCCCAAAGACAGGCAATGCCGGCCGCTATACATGCAAATGGGTTGGCACCAGAAGAGCCGGCAAGGCGGACTGTTGAAGTAGACGCATTTTGCTCATGATCGGCATGCAGGATGAAGATACGGTCAAGCGCCTTCTCAATGACAGGATCAACCACATATTCCTCAGCCGGAACACCAAATGTCATGCGCAGGAAATTGCCGGTATAGGACAGATTATTATCTGGATACATAAAGGGCTGGCCGATAGAATATTTATAGGCCGCTGCTGCGATTGTCGGCATTTTGGCAATCAAGCGATGGCTTGAAATCTTGCGATGCTCTGGGTCAGCAATATCTGTAGAATCGTGATAAAAAGCCGAAAGCGCACCAACAACGCCGCACATAATGGCCATAGGGTGGGCATCACGGCGGAAGCCACTAAAGAAGGTCATCAGTTGCTCATGCAACATTGTGTGGCGTGAAATTGTGTAGCTAAAACTGTCCAATTCAGTTGCGCTTGGCAGTTCGCCATTGAGCAGCAAATGGGATACCTCCATAAAATTGCTATGCTCGGCCAATTGACCAATTGGGTAACCACGGTGCAGCAACACGCCTTCGCCACCATCAATATATGTCAGGCCGGATTCGCAGCTCGCTGTAGAAGTAAAGCCTGGGTCATAAGTAAAGGCACCGGTCTGGCCATAAAGTTTGCGGATATCCATGACATCCGGGCCAACCGAGCCACGCAGAACAGGCAAATCCAGGGCATTTCCTGCCAAATCTAGTTTTGCATTGTCGTTGCTCATTTCATTCTCCTTATGCGCAATCCCTAAAATGGATTACATATGATCGTTAATTCTGGCTAAGGATTCATCTTGCCCCAAAAGTTTAAGGACATCATAAATGCCTGGAGAACTGTTGGC
>CAZAHS010000027.1:0-3351 GCA_964484855.1 uncultured Sphingomonadaceae bacterium
GCCGCGATCCGCAGCAAGGATATTGTTGTTCACCACCCTTATGAAAGTTTTGAGGTGGTGATTGAGTTTTTGCAACAAGCAGCGCGTGATCCGGATGTTATAGCGATTAAGCAGACGCTCTACCGTGCAGGCAAACAGTCTGCGGTTATTAAAGCGCTTATTGATGCTGCGGAGGCCGGAAAATCGGTAACCGCGGTTGTTGAATTGAAGGCGCGTTTTGATGAGGAGCAAAACCTGCTTTGGGCCAGCGCTTTGGAGCGTGCGGGCGTTCAAGTGGTGTATGGCTTTATTGAATGGAAGACCCATGCAAAAGTCTCCATGGTGGTCCGGCGCGAGCCAGAGGGCTATCGCACATATTGCCATTTTGGTACGGGCAATTACCACCCGATAACGGCCAAAATCTATACCGATATCAGCTTCTTTACCGCCGATCCGCGTGCCGGGCGTGATGCCGCGCAATTGTTCAACTATATCACTGGTTATGTGGAGCCAGAGAGGTTCGAGCTGTTGACCATGTCCCCGCGCGATATGCGTAGCCGCTTGATGGAATTGATCGATCAGGAAATTGAGAATGCCAGATCCGGTAAATCCGGTGCAATATGGGCAAAGATGAATTCGCTTGTTGATCCGGTGATAATTGAAAAGCTCTATACCGCCAGCAATGCCGGAGTGCAGATTGAGCTTATCATTCGCGGCATATGTTGTTTGAAGCCACAAATTCCCGGCTTGTCAGATAATATCCGCGTGCGCTCAGTCATTGGACGGTTTTTGGAGCATAGCCGCATCTGGGCTTTTGGTAATGGCAATGCTTTGCCCAATCGTCAGGCGCAGCTTTATATTAGCTCAGCCGATTGGATGCCGCGCAATTTTGACCGGCGCGTGGAATATATGCTGCCCATCGAAAACCCGACAGTGCATGACCAGATTTTGCAACAGGTACTGGTCGCCAATTTGCTGGATAATCAACAAAGCTGGGAGCTAAATGCGCAAGGTGAATATATTCGCGTTAAATCAGGTGACAAACCATTTAATCTGCACCGTTATTTCATGACTAACCCCTCGCTTTCCGGTCGCGGTGCGGCTCTGCAAGGTGATGGTGTGCCGCGGCTTAGTCTGAAACGCCCTGTGCGTATTGATGACTGATCCTGTGTCTTTTCTGTTTCGTAATAAACGCAAACCTGTTGAGAAACGCAGCCATTCGGTTGCCGTTATCGATGTCGGTTCAAACTCTATACGTCTGGTTGTGTTCGCTGGTCCGCGCCGCAACCCTGCGCTGATTTTTAATGAAAAGGTTATGGCGGGCCTTGGTAGCGGCCTGGCAGAAACCGGCGCAATGAAGGCAGAGTCAATGGAGCGCGGCTTAACCGCTTTGCGCCGCTTTGCCCGGTTGCTGGCAGACTATAATGTTAGTGAAACCATCTGCGTCGCGACAGCAGCGGTACGCGATGCCAGCAATGGCGAGGAATTTCGCGCAAAAGTCGCAGAAATTGGCTTTAATATTCGCGTGCTTAGCGGCGAGCAAGAGGCGCAATGCGCGGCCTATGGTGTTCTCTCCTCCATTCCCCATGCTGACGGCATTGTGGGTGATCTGGGCGGCGGCAGCCTGGAACTGGCACGGATTAGCGGCGGCACTGTGCAGGAGGCAATTTCATTGCCAGTGGGCGTTTTGCGCTCTGAAAAGCTGGTCGCAAAGGGCGTTAAGGCTATAAAAGCACATATAGCCGAGTTGATTGACGGAACATCATGGGCGGATTTGGAAAATGATTTGCCCCTTTATGTTGTTGGCGGCAGTTGGCGAGGGCTGGCGCGGGTTGATATGTTTGATTCAGGCTATCCGCTGACAGTTTTCCATAATTACCATATCGCCGCTGATCGGATAAAACCCCTGGCCGAGCGCGTTATGGAAAGCAGCCGTGAGGATTTGCGCGCAGTGCCGCGTCTGGCAAATTCGCGCATCGATACTCTGCCCAATGCCGCCCAATTGCTGCAGGCTGTCACTTCAATATTCAAGCCAGCACATATTGTGGTGTCGTCATATGGGCTGCGTGAGGGCCTGATTTACCAGAATATGCCTTTAGAAACGCGCGCTGTTGATCCGTTTCTTGATTCAACACGGCGCTTTGGCCGCTATCAGTCACGCCATGGCAATGATGGCACGGCTTTATATGAATGGTTGCTGGGCGCTTTTCCTGATTTGCAGGAGGGCGATAAAAGGCTTTTGCTAGCCGCTTGTCATTTGTCGGATATTGGCTGGCAAGCCAATCCCGATTTCCGTGCGGAACGCGCTTTGGAGGTGGCACTGCATGGTAATTGGGTCGGTATTGATGCTGCGGGCCGGGCGATATTGGCACAGGCATTATATACCAATTTTGGCGGGGGCAGCTCGCCCTTTACTGATAATGAAAGACTGTGCACCAACGCGCAATTAGATATGGCAGCGGGTTGGGGACTGGCAATAAGGGCTGGCCAGCGTATTAGCGGAGGGCGCGAAGAAATATTAAAGCGCTCCCGACTTATCAGGCAAGGTGATTGTCTGCACATAGATTTGGACGATACAGATAAGCATCTGAATGGCGAAAGCGTGCAGCGGCGTTTGGCAAAGTTGGCCAGCCATTTGTCGTTGGATTGCCAAGCGTAATTCTGTTATTATATAAACAGTAAATCCATTTTATAGGAGGAGAGACGTCCCCATGTTCCGCGCTCTCAATGATTATCTGGAATCCATTGCATCACGCGACCCTGCGCCGCGCTCTAAATGGGAGATTCTCCTCTATCCCGGATTATGGGCGGTCGGTTTTCACCGTATTTCGCATTGGTTGTTTCAGGGCGATTTGTTTTTTCTGGCGCGTCTTGTGAACCATTTGGGCCGTTTTTTTACAGCTATTGATATACACCCTGGGGCCAAAATTGGCCGTAATCTGTTTATAGATCATGGCTTTACCGTTATCGGTGAAACAGCAGAAATTGGCGATGATGTGACGATTTACCAATGCGTGACATTGGGCGGTACCAACCCTGCCAATGGCATTGCGGGCAAGCGTCACCCCACTATTCAAAAGGGTGCAATATTGGGCTCTGGTGCGCAGATTTTGGGGCCGATCATCATCGGTGAGCGTTCGCGTGTTGGAGCCAATGCCGTGGTCACAAAAGATGTGCCGGAGGGCGCAACCATGGTCGGCGTTCGTGCGCGTCAGGTTCCGGTAGATGCGGCAGATTATCAGAAGGATTTTATCCCTTATGGCACGCCGTGCAGCGAGGCTTATGACCCTGAAACGCAAAAGCTGGAATTGCTGAAATGTGAAATGGAGCAATTACAAAAGCGTTTGGCCGCAGCAATGGCATCCACCGACA
>CAZAHS010000027.1:3361-14011 GCA_964484855.1 uncultured Sphingomonadaceae bacterium
GGCAATCAGCTCTGACCCCTCCGGTACGCGCGCCATGCGCAAACGCCCTTCGGTTAAACCGCCGGGCTTTCCTACATAATATGCCTCAAGCATAGCGCGCGCTTCGGGATGAATGACAACATCCACGCCCAAGGCCGCAGCAATGGCATCCACCGACATAAGCGATGATGAAGTGGAAGATATCTCCGAAGCGCCCTGCGGCGCGGCCAAGAAACCTGCTGCTAAACCCAAATCCAAGAAAAAAGCCTAATGCTATCAACAATTGGATGCGCTTTGCATAACCGGCTGTTGATGCGGATAGCGGAGTAATTGCGATGGATAGCAATAGCGGCAATATCGCATTATTTCCGGATAAGCAGAAATATGCATATCAAACGGTTTTTATACGCGCAGAAATCGCGGCCATTATGAATGTTTATGGCCGTATGGTCGCCGCCGGAATGTGGCGGGATTACGCCATTGAATTTGCCAAAGACACTGCAATTTTTGCGGCCTATCGCCGTGCTTCAGAGCGTCCTGAATATCGGCTGGAAAAATGCCCTGCCATGCAAGCCAAACAGGGGCAATGGACTCTAAAAGGCGAACAGGGCCAAGTGCTTAAACGTGGACATGATTTGTCTGGAGTGCTGGCACCTTTGGAGCGCAAATTAATCAAACTGGTCGATTGATAATATTTTTTATCAATCGCCAGCTCAATCTAACAAAATATGCAAATGGCTTAGCCCTGTAGTAATTTCATAATCGCCATGGATTGCTCAGACCCTGATTGCGGCACAATCTCGCCATTGCGATCTGCGATACGGTCAAATGCTGCGGCCACGCCTTCAACTGTGCGTTGATCTTCGGGCAGTGCAACGCCCGGCGTCATGGTGACATAGGCCGCGTGATAGGCGCCTGCACCTGCGCCGATAATCATATTGGTCGGCGAATCTTCGCTTACCAGATAGAGCGCGGCAGGGGTCACATTATCCGGCGTAAAGGCTTTGAACGCTTCGGGCGGGAAAATATCTTCGGTCATGCGCGTTCCGGCAACCGGTGCCAGCGTGTTGACTTTAATATTATATTTCGCGCCTTCCAGATAGAGCGTTTTTGTAAGTCCGGCCAGCCCCAGCTTAGCCGCGCCATAATTGGCCTGACCAAAATTACCATAAAGGCCGGTTGAGGATGCGGTCATCAAGATACGGCCATAATTTTGCTCGCGCATGGTGTCCCAAGCAGCTTTGGTGGCATTGGCTGAACCGTTCAAATGAACATCCACAACAAAGGAAAAATCCTTAGGGTCCATTTTGACAAAGCTTTTGTCACGCAGCACACCGGCATTGTTGATGAGAACATGCACGCCGCCCCATTTTTCTTTGG
Organism: uncultured Sphingomonadaceae bacterium; assembly: GCA_964484855.1. GTDB lineage: Bacteria > Pseudomonadota > Alphaproteobacteria > Sphingomonadales > Sphingomonadaceae > Alterisphingorhabdus. The sequence goes on from CAZAHS010000027.1 coordinate 4,721, forward strand.
CTTTGGCAACCATTTCTTCCATCTGGTCAAAATCGGTAACAGAGCCGCCATTGGCCATAGCTATGCCGCCAGCGGCCTCAATTTCTTCAACCACTTTGGCGGCTGCGTCCGATGTTCCGGTACCATCACGGCTGCCGCCCAGATCATTAACCACAACTTTTGCACCGCGCCGTGCCAGTTCAAGTGCATAAGAACGGCCCAGACCGCCACCTGCACCGGTTACGATGGCAACTTTATCCGCAAAACTGATGGTCATGATTTTCTCCTTAGTGGGTGCAGATTATTCTGCACCTCATAGTGTTTTTATTACGAAATTTGGCTCTGCATTCATGCCAGACAGCCTTTTTGTCAAGGCGGTTTGGCCATGTATCAGTTCAGCATTTGATGATATTTGCCGCCAATTTCAGGCAATCGCCTCACTATCAAGCGCATAGCCTGCTGATCGGACGGTACGGATTATGTCGGATTTGCCATCTGCATTAATCGCTTTGCGCAAGCGGCGGATATGCACATCAATGGTACGAATTTCTATATCGCTTTCATTGCCCCATACCGCATCTAACAGTCTTTCGCGCGAAAACACCCAACCAGGATGCTCCAAAAAATGGCGCAGTAAGCGAAATTCGGTCGGGCCTAGCGGAATGGTTTTGCCGCCGCGTTTTACCTTATAGGCCACGGTATCCATCTCAATATCGGCATAGGTTAGCGTGCCGCCAGCCAATGCAGGGCGCATACGGCGCAGAACAGCGTTCACGCGCGCAATTAATTCACGCGGGGAAAAGGGTTTGGTCAAATAATCATCTGCGCCAATGTCCAAACCGCGTATCCGGTCCTCTTCCTCGCCGCGCGCTGACATCATGATGATGGGAATATTGGCCGTTTCATTATTGCGGCGCAGTCTGCGGCACACTTCAATACCGGACAGATTGTCGATCATCCAGTCAAGCACCACAATATCGGGCTGTTGCTCACTGACAATCAGCAATGCCTCCTCTCCATCAGGGGTTTGGCTAATACGAAAGCCCTGCTTTTGAAAATGGAAAGATATCAGTTCTGCAAGAGCAGCATCATCTTCAACCAGCAATATATGAGGCTTAGACATAATATGTTCCTATATTGGGCACCCTCAGAATCAATCAGCCATATCTAACGGATCACTGCCGCGGTCACGGTCGATAATTTCTTGTCCAGTAATCGCGAAATAGACCATTTCGGCGATATTTGTTGCATGGTCGCCAATACGCTCAATATTTTTGGCAATAAACATTAAATGTACGCCGGAATTGAGCTGATCGGGATTGGCTATCATCTGGTCAATAAGATTGCGGAATACCGCGCTATAATAATCATCAACCAGCTTGTCGCGATTGCATACTTGTAGCGCAAGATCGGCATCACGGCGGGCATAGGCATTGAGCGCATCATTGACCAATTGTATCGCCGCCTTTGACATTGGCTCCAAACCGTCTGCCGCTTTAATGGCTTGCAAATCATCCAGCAATGGTACGCGTTTAGCGATATTTTTTGCATAATCGCCAATGCGTTCAATCGTGTTAGCGATTTTCAACGTAGAGACCAGGATACGCAGATCATCGGCCATCGGCGCGCGCAGCGCCATTGTTTGTATAACCAGCCGGTCAATCTGTCGCTCCAGATTGTCAATCTCTTTATCTTTGATGATGATAGCCGATGCTTGGGCGCGATCATTGCGCAATAGCGCAGTCATTGCATCGCTAACCGCCAGTTCAGCGCGCCCGCCAATTTCTGCCACAAGTCCGCGCAGACGGACGATATCGCTATCAAACGCCTTCACTGTGTGTTTTGTGGTGTTTTGTGTCATCATTACATCATGCTCTTAAATGGCCTGATTATCCATAGCGGCCGGTAATATAATCGCGTGTTTTCTCTTCTTGCGGGTTGGTGAACATTTCTGATGTTTCACCATATTCGACCATATTACCCAGATGGAAAAAGGCGGTGCGTTGCGATACGCGGGCCGCCTGCTGCATATTATGAGTCACAATGACTATAGCATATTTGCCGCGCAGTTCGTGAATGAGTTCTTCAATCTTGGCTGTGGCAATAGGGTCGAGAGCAGAACATGGTTCGTCCATCAATATAACTTCCGGGTCCACCGCAATGGCCCGAGCAATACATAGGCGCTGCTGCTGACCACCAGAAAGAGCGGTGCCGCTTTCGGTCAGACGATCCTTTACCTCGTTCCACAGGCCGGCGCGCTGAAGTGACTTTTCTACAATCTGGTCTAGCTCGGGCTTGTCCGTCGCCAATCCGTGAATGCGCGGCCCGTAAGCAATATTATCATAGATAGATTTGGGAAAAGGGTTGGGCTTTTGAAACACCATTCCAACCCGCGCCCGAAGCTGCACCACATCCATTGCCGATGAATAAATATCCTCACCATCCAGCATGATAGTGCCTTTTACCCGCGCTGATGGAATAGTGTCATTCATTCGGTTCAAAGTACGCAAAAAGGTAGACTTTCCGCAGCCCGACGGACCAATAAAGGCAGTGACATTTTCCATATCAATATCAATAGAAACGCCGTTAATCGCTTGTTTTTGACCGTAAAAAACCTCAATATCGCGAGCGGTCATTTTGGGTGCTTCTAGGCCTGTTTGCGGTGTCTGGTTCATGGTTTTTACCATCTCGTTTCAAATCGGTTGCGCAGATATATGGCCAGCGCATTCATGGTGAGCAGGAAGATCAGCAAGATGATGATCGCTGCAGAGGTTTTTTCAACAAATCCGCGATTAACCTCGTCGGACCATAGGAAAATCTGGACCGGCAAGACGGTAGAGGGATCAGACAGATCGCCCGGCGGCGTTGCTGTAAAGGCGCGCATGCCAATCATTAGCAATGGCGCGGTTTCGCCCAAGGCGCGGGCCATGCCGATAATTGTACCCGTCATAATGCCAGGTATCGCCAGTGGCAGCACATGGTGAAAAATCACCTGTACCTTGCTGGCGCCAATGCCAAGGGCAGCCTCACGAATAGATGGCGGCACGGCTTTAACAGCATTGCGCCCGGCAATCACGATAACCGGCATCGTCATCAGCGCTAATGTCAATCCGCCCACCAATGCCGAAGAGCGCGGCAATGCCATCCAATTTAAGAATATCACCAAACCCAATAGGCCAAAAATTATGGAAGGCACAGCGGCCAAATTGTTGATGGAGACTTCAATCAAATCGGACCAGCGGTTGCGCGGTGCATATTCTTCCAAATAAACCGCCGCCAATACGCCGACGGGAAAGGCCAGCATTAACGTCACCAGCATCGTCATGAGAGAGCCTTTAAGCGCGCCCCAAATGCCCACCAGAGCAGGATCAACACCATCTGATTTGGTCAGAAACGGGACATTAAAAACTGTACGGATAGTCTCATTGGCTTGCAGCTTTTTATATTGCGCCGCCAATTCAGGAACATCATCGCCTTTATTTAACCGGTCAAGCGGGGAGGATGCAGAAACCCAGATGACAGTTTTGCTATTGATAATATCGGGGTTGCTGATGATCGCAGAGCGCACCTCTGTCCAGACGGAGCGGCCAAAAATTTTGCGCCCTGCCTCGCCATATTCATCAGCGATTGCGCTCTCTACTGCTTGGCGAAGTTCCAGCGATGCCAACGCAGCCTTACCGCTTTTGCTGGCAAAATCTTCAGGCTTGGCATTGCCGGAGATGGCGGCAAGATCAACCGGCAGGGCCAGTTCAGTACGCGAAAAGCCTTTTGCGCCATTGCCCACCATAACGCCGAGCAAAAACAGCAAAAAAGCACAGGAAATAACAATAGCTGCAAGCCCCAAAAAGCGGAAGCGGGTTTCCGCTGCATAGCGTTTGCGCACCCGCTTGCGCATGGCATCGCTTTTCCAGTCGGTCTTGGTAGCGTATAAAGTACCGGAACCGCCTATAGTGTCTGATACAGCTTCACTCATAGCTTTCCCGATATCTTTTAACGATTTGCAGCGCGACAATATTGAGCAATAATGTAACGAAAAACAGCACCAGACCCAGCGCAAACGCGGCCAGAGTCATGGGCGAGTTAAAATCGGAATCACCGGTTAATAGCTGCACGATTTGCACTGTCACGGTTGTAATACTGTCAAATGGATTGGCGGTAAGGTTGGCGGCATAACCTGCCGCCATCACCACGATCATTGTTTCGCCAATGGCGCGGCTAACCGCCAGCAGCACGCCGCCTACCACTCCCGGCAGCGCAGCGGGCACTAACACCTTTTTGATTGTTTCGCTGTTGGTCGCGCCCATTGCGAGCGAACCGTCGCTCATCGCGCTGGGTACGGCGGCTATACTGTCATCCGCCATGGACGAGACAAAAGGAATAATCATAACACCCATGACCAGACCCGCCGCCAGGGCCGATTCAGAAGATGCGTTGGTAATGCCGATCATAACAGCAAAATCACGCAAGGCAGGGGCAACGGTAAGCGCAGCAAAATAGCCGTAAACAACAGTCGGTACACCGGCCAATATCTCTAATATAGGTTTAACCCAACTGCGTAGCTTTGGTGCAGCATATTGGGTAAGGTAGACCGCCGTCATAAGGCCAAAGGGAATGGCAACAATCATCGCAATAATTGCGCCGATAAATGCTGTACCCCAAAAAAGCGGAATAGCGCCAAATCCTTCTGCCTCACCATCGGCATTAACTTCCGCGCTGGGGTTCCATTCTGTGCTGAACAAAAATTCGAAAGGCGATACCATGCCGAAAAAGCGTATAGATTCGAATATGAGTGACGCAAAAATACCCACAGTGGCAAGGATCGCAATCAGTGATGCGATAAGCAATGTCATCATTACCACGCGCTCAACCTTATTGCGCGCACGAAAATCGGGGCGGATACGGGTAAAGGCAAAGGCTGCGCCAGCAAAGCCCAGCAATAAAGAGGCTGCAATGCCAATCCATTGATAATATTGGGTCGCAGAGCCGTATAATGGCGCCAATGCCTGCGCTTCTGTTTTAAAGGATTGTGTTTGCTCACCAGTGCCCAAGGCTCTGGCTTCGGCCAAAATGGCAGAGCGCTCAAAATCATCTTGCGGCAAATTCGCAGCCAGAGGATCGGCAAGCACTGTATCGGTAATCAGGGCAGGGGATATGCTGGACCAGATAAAGGCAAATATAGCCACCGGTATGATCGCCCAAAGCGCCATATACCAGCCATGATAATTGGGCAGCGAATTAAAGCTGTGTTTGCCTTGCACCACAAAGCGGTTGGCTTTTGCACGGCCAAATAACCAGCCGACCAAGCCAAGCGCTATAATAAGAAAAAACAGAGTGAAAGGGGACAAGGTTATTCCTTCAAGCCGATATATTTATTCGGATATTCTGTAAATGTATCGGCATGAAAAAGCATGGCACATCATCTAATTTAACGCGTCGGATGTTAGGGCTGGCAATGTTTGAAGACGTTCTATCATCGATAGGCGCAAATCATCAGGCATTGCAATCATCCCTTCTTCGGACAGATATCCGGTGCGGGTGCCTGCTGTCAAAAATTCCATAATATATTCGTCTAGCCCGTTGATAATATCAACATGGCGTTTCTTTACATAAATATAGAGCGGCCTTGCGCCGGGATAGCTACCAGATGAAATGCTGTCATAAGTTGGGTCAACACCATTGACCCGCACACCGCGAATTTTGTCGAGGTTTTTCTCAAGATAGCCATAGCCAAATATACCGATACTTCCAGGATTGCTGATAAGCTTCTGGATAATCAAATTATCATTTTCTCCAGTTTCAACATAAATACCATCGGTTCTTACATCGGTGCATATTTCGTCGACGCGATCCTCATCTGTCTGTTTAAGCGCCTGCATTTGCGGGTTTTCAAGGCACCCTGGCTCCATCATCAAATCGGTTAGAGATTCGCGCGTGCCCGATGTTTTGGGCGGGCCATATATATAAAGGCGTGTGGCGGGCAGTTCGGACGCCACATCCGACCAGAGATTTGCGCTATTTTCTGCGCCATAAGGCTCCGCAGCTATAGCGGCATATATTTGCGACAAATTGATATTCAGCTTTTTGCTATCACGCGATTGGGCGAGGGCAACACCATCAATACCAACCTGTATTTCAACCACATCATAAACGCCGTTTTCTTTACAGCGCTCAAGCTCTGAGGCTTTCATGCGGCGCGAAGCATTGACTATGTCAGGGTGTCCGGCCCCTATGCCATTACAGAAAAGCTGGATGCCACCGCCTGTTCCGGTCGATTCCAAAATAGGAGAGGGGTAGCTGCCTGTTTGGGCAAATTGGTCTGCAACGGCTTTTGCATAAGGGAATACTGTAGACGAACCTACAATACGAATTTCATCCCGGCTGGTGCTTTGAACAAGGCCCGCCTCATCATGGCAGGCATTTAATGCAAAGCAGCCAAGCAGCAATGATAATGAAAGTCGACGCATTAAAAGCACCTGCAAAATGTAAGAGAATCTCAAACCCAGACTGCGCCTAGGGACTGGCAGTTTATCGGGGATGACATTAATGTTGCAATTCCATGACGGCGCTGATTGTAAAGCCGCCATAAAATATCGTATTTCTCTATCGTCTATAGCCTATAATATCGCCGTATCTGTCCGCTGCACTTTATCGCTATTCAGATTATCCATATCGGCATTGGTCGTGGGCAGAGAGATTGTAATCTTGGTGCCGGTTCCAACAACACTATCAATCTCAAGCTGCCCGCCATGACGATGCACAATATGCTTGACGATCGATAGGCCCAAGCCTGTGCCGCCAATGGCCCGGCTGCGGCCTGAATCTATGCGATAAAATCTCTCGGTCAGGCGCGGCAAATGCTTGGGGTCAATACCGTCCCCTTGGTCTGTGATTGTTATCCGCGCCATATTGCGGCTGCGGCTGGGGCGTAATTTTATGATGACAGGCGTATCTTCATGGCCATATTTAATGGCATTAGTGACCAGATTTTGCAGCATTTGCGAAAGCTGAGAATAATCACCACATGCCGTCATTGGCGTTTCCGGCAAATCCACATTCAATGTGCTAATGCCGCGCTCAACAAAAATATTTTCAATATCTTTGACCAGCATATCAAGCGACAAGATTGTTTCGGGCGGTTTATATTTATCAGCCTCAATACGCGATAATGATATAAGATCAGAAATAAGCTGCTGCATGCGCGTTGCTTCGCCGAACATGACTTTTAAGAAGCGTTTGCGCGTTTTTGCGTCGCTTCCAACGTCTTTGTCGCCAAGTGTTTCAATAAAACCAATGATGGAGGAAAGGGGCGTTCGCAGTTCATGGCTAACATTGGCCACAAAATCGGTGCGCATTTTTTCAATCGCATAAATGCGCGTTTGGTCCCAAAGATAGACGATGCAATCATCTTCACTCAAAGAGGTTACGCTTAATTCCCATCGATGGTCTGACGCACCAATGCCAACAAGCTCAACAGGGCGCTTTAATTGCTGTTCATTATGACGGGAGATAATATCGGTTGCAGTGGGGTGGCGAATAACCAAGCGAACATCTTCACCGGCAATTGTCTCGCCCAACATATCAAAAGCAGCCTGATTACACTGAATAACCGTCATATCGGATACAATAAGAATAGGGCTGGAAATCCCTTCGATCAATTTTTGCCATTCATCATCTGATTTGACTGCGGTTTCAGGCGCATCATCAAGTATCGGGGCGTTTGCTTCCATATTGCGGACCGTTGGCGTTTTCTGGTCCAGTCCTATGGCCAATGCAATTAATCCTGCGGCTATAATTATCGCTGTGCGTTCGACCACGCCATCAATGCCCGTCGCCAATATTGGCGCAACCACTATGGTTACGCTGGCCGCCAGCATGCGCAATGCACGGGTTTCGGGATCAAAAAATGATGACAAGACGAACCTCTTCGCTAAAATGGGGCGACGATATAATGGCTGTTGCTAAATTGCGGTGATAAGAGATAATCAAAATATTGTCCCGTTTGTGCACAATCGCGCTGGCTGTATAGGGTTTTACTCGATTTTTTTACTAACTGACAATAGAAGTGATGTTATAGCCAAGGCTAAATTGATTTTCAGGGACTTTTGATAATGCAAGACGACAGTGCAAATGAACATAAACATGATGGTGATAGGCCAGAAAATGCCAGTATCGCTAAGGATTCATCTGGTCGTCCAGCCTTGCCTGCGCGCCGCGCATTAATTCTTGGTGCTGCTGCTACATCTGCCGTTATCAGTGTGCGCCCTGCCATGGCGCAAACCGCCAATTCTGTTCTTAATTGCCAGATAACGGTTCCAACGCCGCAAGATGGCGTGGTTTATGTTGACCAATATGGCAATATTGTCGATGAGACTGCGCCCGGTGCAACGGTTCTGCCTTCCAAAACATTTACAGGTCAGGAAATTTTGGAGGGTAAAGACCGTTACGGCCCGCGCGCATATCGCGACCTTATCCGGCGTTTGCAGCCCGGACAAAGCGGTTTCACCTGCTATGCGTCTATTCAGGGCCGCAAGCTATAGATTTTCACCCTATATAGCGGGTATTAATCATTGCATGGCATGAAGGCAAATGCATGACCCGTTACGAACTTGACCCTGAACACCAATGGAAGCACGTCCGGCTTGACGCTATGGATGTGCTTTATCACCGGCCATCGGGCCAGACCCATATTTTGATTGAACCTGCACCGCAGATATTTGACTGTCTATTGGCAGGGCCTGCTTGCGTACAGGACATTTATGAACGCCTTAGCCAGCATTTTGTTTATGAACAGGAAGGCGATGATAGCGCGCCGATAAACACGCTGCTTCAGGAACGGCTGGAAGAAATGGTCTTCTTGGGCTTTGTCCGCTATTCCAACTCTATGGCCGCGAGCTAATATGCTTCATAGCTGCCAAATAGGAGTGGGGCCGGCGATATTTCGCATAGGGTCGGATTGGGGGACGCCTATCCGGCAATTGCGGCAGCTTTACGGGCATTATCCTGCGGTAGATGATGCGGTGCCAGACTTTACCGTCCGGCTATATGCAGAGCGTTGGTGGCGGCGATTTGTGCGCCCTTCGGTCCAGCTTTCCGGCGACTATATGTTGCCTGATGCCAGTCCGCTGCCTTTGGCGCAGGGGCTGCTTGCCGCTGAAATGGCGATGAATTTGCAAATGGCTATGGGGTGGCGTCGTCATTTGCTGCTGCATGCCAGTGCTGCTGAACGTGATGGGCGCGTTCTGGTCATGACCGGGCTATCCGGTTCGGGTAAATCAACCTCTTTGGCTTCGATGATTGAGCATCGTAATAAAG
>CAZAHS010000027.1:14021-16605 GCA_964484855.1 uncultured Sphingomonadaceae bacterium
CCAAATGACAGAATTTGCCTAGTCGGACGCAACGGTTCGGGTAAATCAACCTTATCCGCAATATTGGCGGAAAATGGCTGGCGTTTTCTGGCCGATGAATTTGCTTTGCTGGATTTGGATCAGGGGCATATCCACCCTTTCCCGCGACTAATCAGCCTTAAAAACAGCTCAATTGCCGCCATGGATAAGGTTATTGATAATAAAGCGCGTTTTGGCCCGATCTTAAAGGATACACCCAAAGGCGATATTCGCCATTTGGTGCCGCCGCAATCCGCAATTGATGCAATGCGTGAAAGCGCGCCGCCTATATTGTTGCTCTATCCCAGCTTTGGCAAGGAAAAGCAGATTCGCGAGGTTGCACCTACCGAGAATTTTGTGCGTCTCACTCAGGCATCAACCAATTATGTCGCGCTTGGCGAAGCAGGCTTTGATGCGCTTACACGTTTTGTGCAAAATGTGCCTGCGCTCGCCATTGATTACAGCAATGCAAATGAAGCAATGGCCATGATTGATGAGCTATGGCTGGAGGCAAGCCGATGAAGGCGAGCAAGCTTCTGGCACAATGTCTGGTTCGGCCCGCACATTTGCAGACTTTAACTAATGGCGATGTAACGGCGGTTATAACCGCTGCGCGCGCAGAAAAATTGCTGGCAACATTGGCAATGCGTTCAGAAAATATTGCCGTGCCAGAGCGCTTAAAACATATTTTCCAAGATGCCATAATCGATTGCAATAATGTGCAGCGGCTGGCGATGTGGGAAGTGGACAGGATGTATTTTGCCCTAAACAGCCTCAATATTCCGGTTGTTCTGCTAAAAGGGTCTGCCTTTGTTGCTGCCAATCTTGCGGCGGCTACGGGGCGGCAAGTCGGCGATCTGGATATCTTGGTGCCGCGCGTACAGCTTGAAGCAGTGGAGGCGAAGCTGATCTTAGCTGGTTGGGAATGGGTAAAGGATGATCCCTATGACCAGCAATATTATCGCCAATGGATGCACGAATTGCCGCCCATGATCCATAATGAGCGCGATGGCATGATTGATGTTCATCATACAATATTGCCACTTACAGCGCGCCCAACACCGGATGCACATAGCCTTATCGACCAAGCTATTACGCTGGATTCTGGGCTATTTATTTTACAGCCAGCGGATATGATCTGCCATGCTGCCGCGCATTTGGCCGCAGATGGGGATATGGCAGGCGGCATGCGCAATTTATGGGATGTGCATGCGCTATTAGAGGCTTTTGCACAGCAAGACGGTTTTTGGGACAGCCTAGACAAGAGAGCGCAAGCGCATCAGCTTTCTGACCCTGTTGCTCGCACATTGCGCCTTGCAAACCGGCTATATGGCACACCTATTGATAAGCGTTTTGCGGGAACATTTTCTTTACTGGACCGGCTGCTTATGCGCCGCATAATGGCGCGCGATGCTTGGGGACGAGAGGCATATATTTTCACGCGTTTTGCGGTTTATATACGCTCGCACTGGCTACGCATGCCGCCTCTCATGCTGGCTAAGCATTTGTGGATCAAATGGCGCAAAGGTGATGGCTGAATAATAAGGTAAAAGCTGGTAAAGGCCTGCATGAAATTAACCCAGAATAGAGAGCTTACGCCTAAACGATGCTTCAAAGACTGGTAATTATCTGTGACGAGCGATATTCAGCATATGCAAAATGGCAAATAATAGAAAATGATAAAAAATAAACAGCGCGGGATGATTTTATGACGCAATCAGATCCTCAAAATGCTTTGGCCGCAATTATATTGGCGGCGGGGCAGGGAACGCGGATGCAATCCGATATGCATAAGGTTTTGCATCCCATTGCGGGCAAGCCCATGCTGCACCATTTGCTGGACAGCATCATGGCGGCGGGTGCGCAGAAATCTGTGTTGGTGGTTGGTGCCAAGCGCGAACAGGTAGAGGCAGCAGCAAAGGATTATCCGGTCGCTTTTGCTGTGCAGAGCGAGCAATTGGGTACCGGCCATGCCGTGCTGCAAGCGCAGACGCATTTGCAGGATTTTGACGGTGATGTGCTGGCCTGTTTTGGCGATGTGCCCATGGTGCAAGCCGATACTATCGCGGCGATGCAACATGCGCTCAATAGCAATGCAGAAACGGCCTGTGTGGTGCTGGGTTTCCGGCCTGATGATGCCAAAGCCTATGGCCGTATCATTGCCGATGATGAAGGCAGCATTAGCAAAATGGTGGAATATAAAGACGCTGATGAGGCGCAGCGCGCGGTCAATCTGTGCAATAGCGGGCTATTGCTGGCGCGGCGGGAGGATATGTTTGCGCTGCTTAACCGCGTGGGCAATGACAATGCGCAGGGCGAATATTATCTGCCCGATATGGTGATGGTGGCGCTGTCTGACGGGCGGCATTGCGCAGTAATTGAGTGCGATGACTGGCAGGTTGCCGGCGTGAATAGCCGCGCCGAGCTGGCGCAGGTGGAGCGCGATTGGCAAGACCGCCGCCGTGAAGCTGCCATGGCAGGGGGCGCAACGCTTATAGCGCCGGAAACCGTTTGGTTTGCCGCTGATACGCAAATTGGCCGTGATGTGCTTATCGAGCCCAATGTA
>CAZAHS010000028.1:0-6970 GCA_964484855.1 uncultured Sphingomonadaceae bacterium
CTTGCAGCTCGGCCTCAGAAGCGAAAACATCATGTTTTATGCCCAGCAATTGCAAGTCATCGCGGATCATATCCAGCATCGCCGCAACCGCTTTTTCGCGAAATAATATCAGCCATTCGCTCTCATCCTGATCGGCAAAACGATCATCAAATTCCGCCGCCAGCTTTTTGCCCACTGGCACCAGATAATCGCCGGGATATAGGCCAGCCGGAATATCGCCAATATCACGGCCTAGGGCTTCCAAATATCGCAAATGAACGGAGCGAGCCAGCACATCAACCTGCCCGCCAGCATCATTAACATAATATTCGCGGATTACTTTATGGCCAGAAAATTCCAGCAAATTGGCCAGTGCATCACCCACAACCGCGCCCCGGCAATGGCCCATATGCATGGGGCCGGTTGGATTGGCAGAAACATATTCGACATTGACCGAAGAGCCGTCAGGGTTGGCTGGACGACCATAATCATCCCCGCCTTTTGCAATATCATGCAATTCTGCAATCCATGCACTGGCATCCAGCCGCATATTGATAAAGCCAGGCCCAGCAATATCGACTGATGCAACTTCATCTATTTTGCGCAATTCAGCAGCCAGCAATTCAGCAAAATCACGCGGTTTTCTGCCTGCCTGTTTGGCCAGCACCATCGCCGCATTGGTTGCCAAATCGCCATGGCTAGCATCGCGCGGCGGCTCAACAGTCACTGGCCCGCGATTGGCGGTATCAGGCAACACACCATTGGCGCTTAGGGTATCAAGTGCACCATTTAGGTGCGCGGCAAAACGATCATAGAGCGGCATTTTAGCGGCCTTTTAAAAAACGCCATAGCGGCATAGAGCGGCCTTCTCTAAACCGCAGCATGGCGATCTTCAAGTCCTGCCAATTTATCAGTTTAATTTGCCATGCGCTGTTAGCGCGTTGCATTATATTGCAATTGTTCCTGTGTCAGTTGAAATCCGATCAACAATTCAAATCGCGCACGGTTTAGCGCGGCGCGCACAGTGGGGTCGGACAGCGGATCAATTGCTGCCGAAGCATCGCCGCTTTTGCGCTTTGCAGTGATTTTCTTAATCACATCTTCCGGCAAAGTGGCATCACTGCGGTCAACATAGCTGGCCGCCTTGGCACTGGCCGTGGCGCGATATTCACCATCAGCAAAATTCAGCGTAACACTGCCAACCCGCTTGGCAATAACGGCGCTGCCGCCGCGCACTACGGTTGAAAAATAGGGTAAGGTCACTGTGCGCGCGCCTTGTGGATAGGAACGACGGGCAATCACGTCAAAACTCGCCTCGGAATAGAGTTTTTCCCCTCCCTCATTACAGGTGGAGCGCAAATTGGTGACCTGCGCCACCACATCAATCGCAGTGGAATCGCGGCTATTGACCGGATCGAACAATGTTATGTCACCGGCATAATCGGGAATCGCAACTTCAGGGCATGTAGACAGGGTTGATGTTACGCCCAATCCGCCCGCAACAACCAACTGGTCATCACCAGCGCAGCCTGTAATCATCAGCGCAGCGATAGCAGCACAGCCCATTTTGCCCGAAGTAAAACGCATAATATTCCCCAAACGCATCTGCACCACCTTTTTTCAAGGCTATTATAGCAGATATCTTCAATTTGTACGCGCTATGCAATATTGCAAACCACGCTGCAAGCTATGGATTTGAACCCCCAACGCTTATACAGGCTTTGCAGCCACGATAAAATCTTTACATAAGATGCCACTGGCTGCATGAACATGTGCGTAACAGCAAGATGAATTAACACGCAAAAACTATCTGGCAAAGGCCGCAATGATATGCGGCATAGCCATAATATCAGGACAAGCCGTAAAAATGACCAAAAAACCTCTGGAAATCGTCATCGCATCACCGCGCGGATTTTGTGCCGGAGTAGACCGCGCCATTGATATTGTTGAACTGGCGCTGCAAAAATATGGCGCGCCCGTATATGTACGGCATGAAATTGTCCATAACCGCTATGTTGTTGATAGTTTAAAAGAAAAAGGCGCGATATTTGTTGAGGAACTGGATGAAGTGCCTGATGGCGTGCCGGTTGTTTTCTCTGCTCATGGCGTACCCAAATCAGTACCCGCCAAGGCGGAAGTGCGCGGCCTGAACTATCTTGACGCGACATGCCCGCTGGTTTCCAAAGTGCACCGTCAGGCCGAACGGCAGGTTGAGGCTGGACGCCATATCATATTTGTCGGCCATGAAGGCCATCCTGAAGTCATCGGCACATTCGGACAGGTTCCTGATGGTGATATGACATTGGTGGAAACGGTTGAGGATGTTAAAAATCTAACGGTCAAAGATGAGAATTGGCTTGCTTATCTAACGCAAACCACATTGTCTGTTGACGATACCGCAGAGATTATTGCCGAATTACAGTTACGCTTCCCGAATATAGTTGGTCCGAAAGCCGAAGATATTTGCTATGCGACATCAAACCGGCAAGCCGCTGTGAAAGTAATAGCAAAAGATGCGCAGGCAATGTTTGTTATCGGCGCACCGAACAGCTCTAACTCATTGCGGTTGGTTGAAGTAGCAGAACGCGAAGGTACGCCGTCCATGCTTATCCAGAGGGCAACCGATATTGATTTTCGCTGGCTGGACGAGGTTTCTGTTCTGGGTTTAACGGCCGGTGCATCTGCTCCCGAGGCATTGGTACGTGAAGTTATTGATGCGCTGGCCGAACGCTTTGATGTTAGCGAACGCAAAGTGCGTACGGTGGAAGAGAAAATCACCTTTAAATTACCACGCGGTCTGGAAATGGACGCCGCCTGACCGGCGCATTGCTCCATGGCGGTTTACACGCAAATTGACCGGGAGCAGCTGGCCCGCTTCCTGACGGATTATGATGTTGGTGATCTGATTGATTTTGCCGGTATTGCGCAGGGCGTGGAGAATAGCAATTACCGCGTCCAAACCACCAAAAACCTCTATATATTGACCCTGTATGAAAAGCGCGTGGCGAAAAGTGATCTGCCCTTTTTTGTCGCGTTAATGGATCATGCAGCGGCCAATAATGTGCCCGTGCCATCAACCATAATGGACAAGCAGGGGCAGAGCATCAAACATTTGTGCGGCAAACCAGCCTGTTTGATTGAGCATATGGCGGGCAACACAATAGACAGGCCCAATGCCGATCTGGCCCATAAAGGCGGGGCAGCGCTTGGCGGATTGCACAAAGCCCTATCAAATTTTAATAAGGTTCGGCCAAACAGCATGGGGCCAAAGGAGTGGAAACGTCTTGCCGGTATTTGTGAGCAGCGGCTTACCGATATTACGCAAGGCGAAGTGATTGAGCTTACGCAAACACTTCACAACATCCTAAACCAATGGCCGCAAGACCTGCCGCAATCGGCCATTCATGCTGATCTTTTTCCTGATAATCTGATGACGGTGGAGGGTGAGGTTTCTGGCATTATAGATGTCTATTTCGCCTGTACCGATTTCCGCGCTTATGATCTGGCGGTGATGCACAGCGCATGGTGCTTTGATGATGAAGGCGGCCATTTTAATGCTGATATCTCGGCCAATTTGCTAAAAGGCTATGCTGCGATTATCAATCTTGGCGAACAGGAAATCGCGGCTCTGCCCCTGCTCTGCCAAGGGGCCAGCATCCGCTTTTTCTTAAGCCGCGCCTATGATTGGCTGAACACATCAGCAGATGCTTTGGTTACGCCCAAAAATCCGATGGCCTATTGGCGGCGGCTGGAATTTTATTCAGATACAGCAAATGCCCATATTTTTTCAGGAGCGCTGAATAATGGATGATGCAAAGACCGTCCACATAGCGACCGATGGCGCGTGCAAAGGCAATCCTGGCCCGGGCGGCTGGGGCGCGGTCATTCGCTATGGTGATAATGAAAAGGATTTATCTGGCGCAGAAGACGATACGACCAATAACCGTATGGAACTAAAAGCGGCGATTGAGGCGCTGAAAGCGTTGAAACGCCCTTGCCGTGTCGCGCTAACCACTGATAGCGTTTATGTGCGTGATGGCATTACCAAATGGATCCATGGCTGGCAGCGTAATGGCTGGCGCACCGCAGCGAAAAAGCCAGTTAAAAATGCCGATTTGTGGCAGGAACTGGTGGCGGCGGCTGAGCGTCATGATGTTAGCTGGCACTGGGTAAAGGGCCATGCGGGCGATGAATATAATGAACGCGCGGACACTTTGGCCAGTGACGCCGCATTGGCGATTGCGCGCCGATGAATAAGCACCCATAAAAAGGGCCAATAAAAAAGAACAGCGCAAAGATTGCGCCATCCCTTAATCATATAAATTAGGGTCAGGACCTAAGGCCGTTTGACAACGGCACTTCATTATAGGCCGTGATCCTAGCTATTATCTTCAACCGGAGCGCCGGGGCCGTTTTTCTTAATCGAATTAATCGCATTTTGTGCGCTGGACTTGCTGGAATAGCCCTGGGTCGAAAACATCACTTCGCTATTATATTTAAAACGTACGCGGAACTCTTCTTTTTTATCTTTATAGATTTCAAAATGATGGGCCATGCTGACTGCTCCTAATATGTTGATATTAGAGTTAAGCTACCAATAGGCACAGCTTTTGACCAGTGCCTGATAACGTTATTTTACAATAGCATAAACTATAGATACAAAAAGCTTCGGCTATGCAAAACGGCCAGCGCAATATGGGCTATCGTCAAACCCTGCAAAACGCGGCGGCAAGGCCTCTCCGCTAATCTTATGCGCGGCAAGCTGCGCTGCTGCGGGTGCTGTTTGAATACCATAGCCGCCCTGCCCGGCAAACCAGAAAAACCCTGCCTGATCCGCATCAAAACCATAAACCGGCACTCTGTCCGGCGCAAAGCTGCGCAGACCCGCCCAGCGATGCTCAACCGCCTCAATCTGCCAGTCCACCACCGCGCTAAACCTATCAATAGCAAGGGCAACATCCCATTCCTCTGGCGCAGCGTCGCATGGTTCGCTTGGTGTTTCATCATGCGGGCTAAGCCATAAACGGCCGCCCTGCGGCTTGAAATAGAAATTGCCGCAAGCATCAATAATCAGCGGCATATCATCGGGTGGAGCAGGGTTGGTGCGCAATTGCACCACGGTGCGCCGTAATGGTTGAATACCCAAAGGTTTGACACCGCAATATTGCGCAACCTTATCCGCCCATGCGCCTGCGGCATTGATAATTAAAGGAGCGACTATCGTTTCACTTCCAATTCTTACCTGCCACTGACCTGATTGTCTGCTGGCCTGTAGCAGGGGCGCATTGACTTTGACGATGGAGCCGCGCCTTTTTGCACCTGTTAAATATGCATTATGCAGCGCTGCAACATCAATATCGCTGCATTCCGGTTCATAATTGGCATGGCAATATTGCGCGCGAACACCTGGAATAAAGGCATTTATGGCATCGCCGGATAGGCTGCGCATATCGACATTTTTGCTGGCAAAAAGCGCTTGCTCCTCAGCCATGGCCTTTTGCTCTGAAGCGCTGCCAATCGTCAAAGCGCCGCGCTTATGAAGAAAAGAGGTTTCAGAAAAATCAGCAGGCGGGTCTTTCAAAAGCTGGCCCGATAGGCTGGTCAATGGCTGTATTACCGGCCCGCCATAGCTTTCATTCCAAAAAGCGGCAGAGCGGCCCGTTGCATGATAGCCTGGCATAGCCTCTTGTTCGGCAATGCAAACGCGCATCGTTGCGGCCAAATGATAGGCAATACTGGCCCCCGCCATACCGCCGCCGATAATGATAGCATCAAAATTACCCATTAATTTACCGCATACTCAATATTTTCAGTTTGCCTCATAATTTGTTTAAGACGAAAAATGCTGGAGAAAATTATCTATTTCACCCAGTGCATGATCGCGTACCGGATCGGCTTCACGCAGCAATTCATGCGCGCATTCTTCACCATAGACCACCAGCCGTGCATCTGCCATGCGTTCAGCAGCCTGCACGATGGCCTTATGGCTGACCAGCTTATCCGCACTGGTGGCAAGAATAAGCGTTGGCGTGCGGACCTTCTCCCATTGCCCGGGCGCATTGATATAGCGCACCGAGGCATATGCGCGTTCTACCCAGTGCCAGCTTGCCGGCCCCATAACGAGTTCTGGCCGTTTGGCCCACCATGCGGCCTCATCATCATAACGGTCCTTATCATGCGTCAGCAGCGCCTGCCGCTCACGAATAGGGGTGCCCGGTTTTTCGCTAACCTTCCATGCCGGTCTTTTAGGATCGCCAATTCGCGTCATCAGTTTTGCGAACAAATGGCTGATCGCAAGAGGCAGTGGCGGACCGGACATGCCCAGCATCGGCGCACTCAAAACACAGCCATCAGCA
This sequence comes from uncultured Sphingomonadaceae bacterium, assembly GCA_964484855.1. Taxonomy (GTDB): domain Bacteria; phylum Pseudomonadota; class Alphaproteobacteria; order Sphingomonadales; family Sphingomonadaceae; genus Alterisphingorhabdus. The sequence goes on from CAZAHS010000028.1 coordinate 6,336, forward strand.
GCGATAGCGCCATCAATTAAAGCGCGGCCAACAATATGCCCGCCCATAGAGTGCGCCATGATAATATGCGGACCAGGAGTTTGCTTCACCCATGTGCGCCAGAAAAACGCTAAATCATTTACCCAAGTTGAAAAATCGTCAATATGCCCGACATATTGGCTATCTGTAAGGCGGCCAGAAGCCCCCTGCCCGCGCCAATCACAAGCGGTTATATTCCAGCCATTGCCATTGAGATGATGCAGCGTTTCAAGATATTTTTCATATAAATCGCCGCGACCGGGCATGAACAATATTGAACCGCGCTGCGCCTTGAGTGCTGGCCAATCCAATCGGCGGATATTCCATCCATCTTCGGCCTGCCAATAGCTCTCAATTGCAGCCTGCGGCAGTGATCGCCGGTCAAAATCAGATATATTTTCCGCCATGCACCCGCCCCTAAAATATAAGATGCCAGCCGAAATGCGGATACATCCTTAAAGAAAATTTCAACATGGTTACCATTTGGTAAGCCATAGATATTAAAACCGTCTTCCATGACGGAATTGCAAATCTCTTACGGACTGCTCGCTGCATTGGCAATTGCCCTGTTGCATGCCTGCTATACCGATATAAAACGCCGCGAAATTGAAGACTGG
>CAZAHS010000028.1:7070-15999 GCA_964484855.1 uncultured Sphingomonadaceae bacterium
TGCCCTGTTGCATGCCTGCTATACCGATATAAAACGCCGCGAAATTGAAGACTGGTTAAACGCCGGTATCGCTTTATCTGCGCCAATTTTCTGGTGGGTAAGCGGCTATGATTTCTGGCCTGATCTGGGCTGGCAGATTGCAGTAGCAGCAGGGGTATTCATGCTGTTTACTGCCATGTTTGCAATTGGTGCCATGGGCGGCGGCGATGTTAAATTGTTAAGTGCCTTGGCGCTGTGGTTCCCATTTCCCGAAATGCTGAAATTAATCGTAATCATGTCGCTAGCGGGCGGCGCGATCACAATCATCATGGCAGCGGCGCATAAAATACGCAAATCAACGGCAAAACTCGAAATTCCATATGGCCTGGCAATAGGCTTTGCCGGTTTTTGGATAGTTGGCGAACGATATCTTAACCAATTTACGTGATTAGACAAGTTATTGACGAAATACGTGCTGCATGGAGGCAGTGACATCATGGACAAAAAGAAGATTATATTGTTGGTAGGGGCGCTGGTAATAGCCTTGGGAACTGCATTCCTGGCACGCAGCCTGTTTATGGGTGCATCTGCTCCGCAAGCAACTGCCAAAGTCGTAGAGGTAGAGGTTGAGGAGGCAACACGCGTTCTTGTTGCCAATCGCGCACTGCCCGTTGGCACAATCATCACTCCGGATGCTTTCAGCTTCCAGCCTTGGCCGGAAGAGCTTATCCAGCAAGCCTATTTCCTTGAGGAAACAACCAGCGGTGAAGCGCTATTGGGAACAGTAGTGCGCAATCCGATTACTGCTGGCCAGCCTGTAACGCAGGGTTCGCTTGTTAAACCAGGTGATCGCGGATTTCTTGCCGCTGCGCTTGGCCCTGGCATGCGCGCCGTTACAGTGCCTGTTTCAGAGCGTACCGGCGTAGCTGGCTTTGTCTTTCCCGGTGACCGTATTGACCTTGTTCTGACACAATCAGTGAGCGGTGAAGATGGCCCGGATTTGAAAGCCTCTGAAACAATCATCCGCAATTTGCGGGTATTGGCGACCGGTCAGCGCACCGACTCGCAGGATGAAGAGGGCAATCAGGTAGTCAGCAAATTCAACACGGTAACTGTTGAAGTGACGCCGAAAATTGGTGAGAAAATCGCCGTTGCACAAACCATCGGGGTATTGAGCCTTTCACTGCGTTCTATTGCGGACAATGAAGCCGAGCTTGAGCGCGCTATTGCAGCAGGCGATATCACATTGCCAGATGATGCCACTGCCGAAGAGGAAGAGAAATTCCTGCGCAGCGCAACAGCGCGCCCTGTTGATACCGATGCGACATTTGTGACCGGCGGAGATGTTTCGCGTTTCCAGCGCCGCAATCTGCCTTCATCTAAGCCAACACGCGGCGCAGCGACACGAGCAGCACCTAATGCGACTATCCCTGCAGCAGGACCGCCACCAAAACCAAAACCAAAACCAAGTGTGCGTGTATCACGCGGCAAAACCGTGACCACCGTCACCGTTGGAGGTAATTGAGATGTCTTTCACTAAACGCTTTACCAAAGCTACAGCCAGTAGCTGCCTAGCAGCCTCTATAGCGCTGACAGGCGTATCAGCCGGGTCTTTATATGCCCCTGCCTATGCGCAATCTTCCACCAAGGCGAAAGAACAAGTGATCCTGTCCATTGGACGCGGTGAACTCATCAGCCTTCCAGGCAAGATAACAGACATTTTCATTGCTGATGACAGTGTGGCTGATGTTCAGGTCAAGAATTCTCGCCAGCTTTATATTTTTGGTAAAGCAGGCGGTGAAACCACAATCTATGCCAGCAATGCATCTGGCCAAGTCGTCTATTCTGCAACAATCCGCGTTGGTTCTAACATCGACTCGATTGACCAGATGCTGACACTGGCAATGCCAAAAGCAAAGATTAGCGTTGCTACCGTTAACGGTCTGGTTTTGCTAACCGGTACGGTAGCAGCACCTAGCGACGTTGCCGAAGCAGAGCGATTGGTACAGGCTTTTGTTGGCGACGATACACAGGTCATCAGCCGTTTGAAAACCGCGACTCCCTTGCAGGTTAATTTGCAAGTACGCATCGCGGAAGTCAGCCGTTCATTGATGAAAAATATCGGTGCCAATTTGCAATCAGCAGATTCAACCGGCGGCTTTCAATTCGGCGTAACAACTGGCCGCGGTGCGGCATCACAATTCACACCGGGCGGCGCCGTAGAAGTTGGCGTAAACGCTGGCGCAGAAGGCACAACAGTAGTTGATGCAATTGGCGGGGGCACGACCCTTGCCGGTCTTGGGCGTTTATTTGGCGTCGATGTTGCCAGTGCTTTTGACCTTGCGGAAACAACCGGCCTAGTGACCACATTGTCTCAGCCTAATCTTACCGCATTGTCAGGCGAAACTGCTGAATTTCTTGCCGGGGGCGAATTTCCTATCCCCATTGCACAAGGCTTAGGACAAACGACTGTCGAATTTCGCAATTTCGGTGTTAGCCTAGCCTATACCCCTATTGTTCTCGACAATGGCCGCATTTCTTTGCGGGTACGTCCGGAGGTGTCTGAACTATCAGCATCTGGCGCGGTCACACTCAACGGATTTACCATTCCTGGACTGACCATCCGCCGGGCAGAAACAACTGTTGAGCTGGGTTCAGGCCAAAGCTTCATGATTGCCGGTTTGCTGAGCAACAATGTTCAGGACACAGTCAATAAAGCGCCTGGCCTTGGCGACGTGCCGATTTTGGGCAATTTGTTCAAATCGACATCGTTTCAGCGCGGTGAAACCGAACTGGTCATCATTGTTACGCCTTATTTGGTCAAGCCAGTGAACGCCAATGACATTGCGCTGCCAACCGATGCTTTCCAGAATGCAAATGATGCTCAGCGCCTTCTGCTGAACCAAGAAACTGATGGCATTAGCGGCGGCGACCGCCCGAAACCATCTGTTGAAGGCCAGCAAAACGGTCGTAATGGCCCCATTTTGGGCAGCCTGACTGAGCAACCTTCTGCACCGGCACCGGCACCTGCTCAGCAAAAAGAGCAGAAAAAACTGGCCCGCAACAAAAATAGCGGCGCAACCGGCCCCGGCTTCAGCTTTGAATAAAGGACAGAGACGATGAAGATGATCTCAAAGAAAAATATTTCATATGCCCTTCTTGCCGGGCTTGCGCTCTCTGCGTCTGCATGCACTAGCAACACAGCCAGCAACCGCAGCCTGAACTCGGTTCATCAGCCAATAGTCAGCCGCACCAATGTTGCGATTGATCTGCAAACCCGCAATGGCACCCTACCTGTCGTAGAACAGCGCCGTTTGGCACAGTGGTTTGAAGCTATGGGGCTAAGCTATGGCGACCGTGTATCCGTTGATGATCCAGCCGCAAATCGTGGTGCCTTGTCATTGGTTCAGGCCGCTGCATCGCGCTATGGTTTGCTGGTGTCTGAAAATGCGCCGCTTACCGTAGGCAATGTTGCGCGCGGCAATGTTCGCGTTGTTGTCAGCCGCTCCTCGGCGCGTGTTGATGGCTGCCCCGATTGGTCGGCATCAAGCGAAACCAATTTCAACAACGCCACCAGCAGCAATTTTGGATGTGCATCAAATGCCAATCTGGCGGCGATGGTTGCGGATGCAGAAGATCTGGTGCGCGGCAATGGCGATGGAACATCTGACGCAAATGTAACCAGCAAGGCCATTAATGCCCAACGCGAAGCCGCACCCACCGGAACTGGCGGGTTAATCGGCGGCACCACCACCGGCGGCGGCGGCGGCGGCGGCGGCGGCGGCGGTGGCGGTAACTAATAAGGGAAAAGAAAAATGAACGCACCTTTTAATCCAGCAAATTCTGGAACGCGCGACGCCTTTGCCGCTTATATTTGCGACGATGCAACACTGGATGTTGTCCGCAATGTAGCCACGGAAATGGGCTGGGCTTCAGAAAAATGTAATCAGGGCGGTTTGCGCAATGCTGTGCAATCCCTCTCTATTGCAGCCAGCCCCAATATCCTGTTGGTCGACATGTCGGAATCCGGCGATCCGCTCAATGATATTAATGGTCTTGCAGAGGTTTGCGAACCAGGCACAGTGGTTATCGCCATGGGTCAGGTCAATGATGTACGGCTATACCGCGATCTTATCGCCAGCGGCCTGCATGATTATTTGCTCAAGCCAATTTCAGCAGAGCAATTGCGCGATTCCGTAGCTCAGGCTCAGGCAATATTTCTAGCGCCAAAATCAAACGAGCCTGCGGTTGAGCGCCCCCATATCACAACCGCCGTTATCGGCACACGTGGCGGCGTCGGCGCAAGCACAATAGCAACCTCTCTGGCTTGGTATATGAGCGAGCAAGGCGCGCGTTCGACTGCCCTGCTCGATCTGGATGTCCATTTCGGCACCGGTGCGCTGGTCATGGATTTGGAACCTGGTCGCGGCCTGACAGATGCCATCGATAATCCTAGCCGTATTGATGGTCTTTTCATTGAACGGGCGATGATTAAAGCCAATGATAAATTGTCTATATTATCTGCAGAAGCACCGATCAGTTCACCTTTGATGACAGATGGCGCGGCATTTTTTCAGCTGCAGGAAGAATTTCGCGGATCATTTGAATCAACTATGATTGATTTACCGCGCAATATGCTGGTCAACTTTCCGCACCTTATTGGTGATGTGAATGTCACTGTTCTGGTTACGGAATTGACGCTGGCATCTGCACGCGATGCAATCCGTATATTGTCATGGCTGAAATCCAATGCGCCGCATTCTAAAGTGATTTTGGTGGCCAATAAGGTTCAACCAGGAGCGCTGGAAATCAGCAAAGCCGATTTTGAATCCTCTATTGAGCGCAAAATCGATTTTGTTGTTCCGGCTGACTATAAAGCAGCGGCGGCCGCAGCGAAACTTGGCCAACCGCTTTTGGTTGCAGGTAAGAACAGCAAAATCTCCGGCATCGTCAATTCCTTGGGTGAGCGTATTGTAGGCGCTGCGGAAGATGAATCCAGCGATGATGGCGATAGCGGTGCCAAAAAATCCATATTGGGCAAATTTGGCGGCTTCTCTTCATTGCTGCCTTCAAAGCCGAAAAAAGACTAAAAACAAGCCGGAAATAGTGGCGTAAAGCCGCTTTAGGGGACCAAAATGCCAGAGTTATTGCAGATAGGATTACTGTTTGTCGGTATCGCCATTATATTGGTGATGCTGATATTCGGTTTGTCCGGGCCATCTGCCGAGAAAGAGGGTTCACGGCGTCTCGGCGATTTGAAGTTGCGACACAGCGATAGCGAAAATGCTAAAGTTGAAGCACAGATGCGCAAGGAAGTTGCCTCACGCAAACCACGCTTTAACAATAGCGAAGGCAAAATGACAAAGGCAGAGCTTTTGTCCAACCGCTTGGCGCAAACTGGCCGTACATGGACGATGTCCCAATATCTTTATACGTGCTTGGCTATCACTGTAATTCTGGCTTTGCTTATCTTTTTCCAGTCAGGCAGTTTCCTGCTTGGCGCCTTTATCGGCCTTGCGGTCGGTTTCGGTTTGCCGCACATGGTGGTTGGTTTCCTTATCGGTAAACGTATTGGCAGATTCACAACAAACTTCCCTGATGCTATTGAATTGTTGGTTCGCGGTCTACGTTCAGGCTTGCCTGTGACTGAAACTTTGAGCGTTGTTGCTAAAGAAATTCCCGGACCTGTAGGCGAGGAATTTAAAGAGGTAACCGAGCGGATTAAAATCGGCCGTACTATGGAAGATGCCTTGCAAGCCAGCGCCAAGAAATTGAATACACCTGAATTCAATTTCTTTTGCATCACTCTGGCTATTCAGCGTGAAACCGGTGGTAACCTTGCAGAGACATTGGCCAACCTGTCTGACGTGCTGCGCAAACGTGCGCAGATGAAGCTGAAAATCAGAGCAATGTCATCAGAATCAAAAGCGTCCGCTTATATTGTCGGCTCGCTTCCCTTCATCGTGTTCGGCATGATCTATTATATTAACCCCGATTATATTGGCGGGTTCTTTATTGATGATCGCCTGATTGTAACGGGTCTGGGCGGCCTGGTCTGGCTTGGCCTTGGTGCCTTCATCATGTCCAGAATGGTGAGTTTCGAGATATGATGGATATATTTGCTTATACACATTCTGCCTTTGCCGCTGGTGCGCAGACTAACCCTACCCTGCTGGGTGTAGATGTTATATGGGTGGCCACCTTATTGGCCGCTGTTGCCGCCTTTTCCGTGCTCATCGCCATTTATGCCGCGACCACTGTGCGCGACCCTATGGCTAAGCGTGTGAAATCGCTTAATGAGCGGCGCGAGCAGCTAAAAGCCGGTATCACAGCATCGACCAAAAAGCGTGCGAAGCTGGTCCAGAAAAATGAAACTACGGACAAAATGCGTTCGTTCCTTTCATCGCTTAGCGTCCTTCAAGACGAGCAGCTAAAAATAGCGCAGCAAAAGCTGGCTCAGGGCGGCATTCGTTCAAAAGACGCTGCGGTTGCAGTTATTTTTGGCCGATTAATCCTGCCTATCGTTCTGGGCGGCATAACTGCCCTTATGGTTTATGGCATTGATTTTTGGCCGGATCTTACCCCGATTAAACGCTTCGGCGCCTTTGCTGTTGCGACTTTGCTAGGGTATAAAGGCCCGGATCTGTTCGTGCAGAATAAGATTTCTAAGCGTACAGATGCGGTTCGCAAAGGCTTGCCAGATGCGCTAGATCTGCTGGTTATCTGCGCAGAGGCCGGTTTGACCGTCGATGCCGCGTTTAACCGCGTTGCCAAGGAATTGGGCCGCGCTTACCCTGAGCTAGGCGACGAATTTGCGCTGACCTCTATTGAGCTGAGCTTTTTGACAGAGCGCCGTCAGGCCTTTGAAAATCTGGCTTACCGTGTCGATCTGGAAGCGATTAAAGGCGTGGTCACCACCATGGTGCAGACAGAAAAATATGGTACGCCATTGGCCTCTGCTCTGCGCGTACTGTCCGCAGAATTTCGTAATGAACGGATGATGCGGGCAGAGGAAAAAGCGGCGCGTTTGCCAGCCATTATGACAATTCCTTTGATTATGTTCATTCTGCCTGTGCTGTTCATCGTTATTCTTGGCCCAGCGGCCTGTTCGATAACGGACGCCTTGGGATAAAAGGACATAAAGTTTCGTATATGGGCCTTTGGGGGCATCGGGCCATATGCAAGACTGGGGCGCAGTGCTTGGCACTGCGCCCTTTATTTTGTCTGAATGATTGCGCGAAGCTGCTTATGCGGCGGGCTTAACGCTCTGCTCAATCGCACCAAATATGGTGTGGCCATTATCATCATGCACATCGATGCGTACGCTATCCCCATATTGTAAAAATCCGGTCTTAAATTCGCCGGTCTGGATTTTCTCAACCATGCGGACCTCTGCGATACAGCTATAGCCCAAACCGCCCTCACTCACAGGCTTGCCCGGGCCGCCATCACTGTCACGATTGGATACTGTGCCGGAGCCGATGATCGAACCAGCACCGATATTGCGCGTTTTGGCCAGATGCGCGATCAATACGCCAAAATCAAAAGTGCAATCATCAGATGCAACGGCGCGGCCAAATGCCTCACCATTCATATCCACCTCCAAAGTGCGGTGCAGTTTTGCATCCTGCCAGAAATCCCCTAGCGCGTCCGGCGTTACAAATACAGGGGAGAAAGCGCTGGCCGGTTTGGATTGGACAAAGCCAAAGCCTTTGGCCAGCTCGCCCGGTATCAGATTGCGCAAAGACACATCATTGACCAGGCCGACAAGGCGGATATAGCTGCGCGCTTCCTCTGGCGTAACGCCTTGCGGCACATCGCCTGTCACGACGATAATCTCTGCCTCCATATCACAGCCCCATGCCTCATCCGCCAGCAGGATATCGCTGCGCGCACCGCGCAGATCATCAGAACCGCCCTGATACATGAGCGGATCGGTCCAGAATGTTTCTGGCATTTCCGCGCCGCGCGCTTTGCGCACCAGCTCAACATGGTTCACATAGGCTGAGCCATCCGCCCATTGGTAAGCGCGCGGCAAAGGTGCAGCGGCCTCATGCTCATGAAAACGGGTTTTGGGGATGGCATCCTGCTCCAAATCGCGTGCCAAAACTTCTAATTTTGGGGCAATATTTTCCCAATCATCAAGAGCAGCCTGCAAAGTTGGGCAAATATGCCGCGCATCAGCATACCAAGCCAGATCATTGGAAACGACGATAAGGCGGCCATCGCGGCCCTGTTTAAGTGAGGCAAGTTTCATGAATATATTGTCCTTATTTTCTGCAATCTGCTCATTCATCATACCGTTAGGGCTGAGCCTGTCTAAGCCCGTTTCTCAATAAGCTATTAGGCCGAGAGACACCCTTAAACAGGCTGACGGTTTATGGTGTTGTTGCGGCGATGATTATTCTTTTTCAGGCGCATCAGGATCAACATGCAGCCACTGCGCATGGGCAGGCGCTGTTTTTGTCTTGCTCCATTCATCCAGCATCGCCGGCGCCACTTTTAGCAGCTCGTCATATTGTTCCTGCGTGCCAATATTACAGGCCAGCTCCAGACGGTGGCCATTAGGGTCAAAGAAATATATCGAGCGGAATATGCCATGATAGGTCGGCCCAAGCACATCAATGCCCTGCGCCTCCAAATGCTCCTTGGCCGCCATGAGCGCGTCGAGATCCGCCACTTCAAATGCAATATGCTGCACCCATGCTGGTGTATTGGGGTCTTTGCCCATGTCCGGCTGGTTGGGCAGCTCAAAAAACGCAATCACATTGCCGCCACCGCAATCGAGAAAGATGTGCATATACGGATCATAAGCGCCGGTGGACGGCACATGATCTTCGGCAAAGGCATTGGTATATTCCATGCCAAGCACATGCTCGTAAAACTCGACCGTTTCCTTCGCATCACGGCAGCGATAGGCGACGTGATGGATGCGGGAAATGCTGGGTGC
>CAZAHS010000029.1:0-15587 GCA_964484855.1 uncultured Sphingomonadaceae bacterium
TTCATCCTGCCCGCCAAACATTTGCTGCGTTAAAAACAGCATGCGCTGCTCATCTTCTTCCGGCACACCCAAAATCTGCATGATAACATGTAGCGGATAGGGCGAAGACACCAATGGCACAAAATCGACCACGCCATCATCAGAAGCCTTTGCCGCTGATACAAGACGATCTGCGGTCGCATTGGCCAAAGCAGTAATTTCATCCTCCAGCATTTTCAGATTTTTGGGCATGAACCAGCTTTGCGTCAGCTTGCGATATTTCATATGCGTCTCGCCATCAAAAGTGACGAGAGATTCAACCAGATGCGGACTGCCGCCAGTTATCTGCTTAATCAGGGCATCGCCCTCATTAACGCCAAAAACTACGCCTTTGGGATTGTTCAAAAAGCCGCTATTATCCTTGCTGATACGCATAACATCTTCATGGCGCGTGACCAGCCAGAACGGCTCGTGCACATCGCCATTGTCAATCCATGCCAGCGGCATATCGCGGCGTAGTGCATCAAAATCATCCAGCAAACCATCCCATTCGCCATATTGCACAGGGTCCACAATATGCGCGGCAATGGCGGCATCAGGGCGCGGCTTATCGGCACTATCGGCCATCATATTTCTCCGTCATGGTTTATGCTTTAGGCGGGCAATTATACAATCTTGCTATCCGCTTTGCCCCAATATTCATCACGCAGCAGGCGTTTATATAATTTGCCCGTCGCATGGCGCGGCAATTCTTCACGAAAATCAATTTGCCTTGGCATTTTTATGCGTGACAGGCTCTCGCCCAGAAATGCGCGCAGATCATCCGCCAGTTTTTCGCCTGCCTTTGCGGGGTCGAGCGGCTGAACAATCGCCACCACTTTCTCGCCCAAATCAGGGTCCGGCGCTCCAATAACAGCCGCATCAGCCACATCAGCGTGCGTCACCAGCAAATTCTCAATCTCTTGCGGGTAGATATTCACGCCGCCCGATATAATCATAAAGCTCTTGCGATCAGTAAGATAAAGAAACCCTTCTTCATCCACGCGGCCGACATCGCCCAAAGATGTCCAGCCATGTTTATTAGCGGCGCCTTTGGTTTTTTCCGGGTCGTTATGATATTCAAACGGGCTACCGCCCTCAAAATAAACCTGACCCTCATGGCCGGCCGGCACTTCATCGCCTGCATCATTGCAAATGCGGATGGTGCCGAGCAATGCGCGGCCAACTGAGCCTTTATGCTCCAGCCAATCTTCGCTGGAGATAAAGGTAAAGCCATTGCCTTCAGTGCCGGCATAATATTCGCGCAGCACTGGCCCCCACCAGCTAATCATCGCCTCTTTAATGGGTATAGGGCAAGGGGCGGCTGCATGGATAGCGCATTTCAGGCTGGACACATCATATTTGCTGCGCGTTTCTTCGGGCAATTTCAACATGCGGACAAAATGGGTTGGCACCCATTGGCTGTCTGTTACGCCATATTTTTCAATTGTCTGCAAAGCATATTCAGGGTCGAATTTTTCCATCACTATCACAGTGCCGCCCAATTTATGCACCGTCTGGCACCAGCGCAAAGGCGCGGCGTGATAAAGCGGCGCGGGAGAGAGGTAGATGCTCTCCCCGCTTAAACCAAAGGCCCCCATGGCCAGCATAACCAGCGCATTGCTGGCCGCAATATCGCCATCTTCCGGCAGGGGTAGTTTGATGCCTTTTGGCCGCCCGGTTGTGCCAGAAGAATAGAGCATATCAGTACCAGCGCGTTCATCCGCTATCGGCGTATCGGGCATAGTGCGAAACAGTATATCCGCCTCATCCGCCCCCTTAGCGCCAAAAACAAGCTGCTTCACTTGCGGTTTTAGCGCCGCCACTTCGTCCAACACCTGCGTCATCATGACCGAGCTAATCAGCATTTGTGCGCCGCTATCTTCCAATATATAAGCGATTTCTGGCGCGGTTAGGCGGTTGGAAATGGCAACATATATCAGCCCCGCGCGCTGCGCGCCCCAAACCACATCAAAATAATGCGCCTGATTTTCCATGCAAATGGCAATAGTATCGCCAATATTCATGCCATGCTCGCGCAGCAAATGCGCTACACGGTTGGAGCGGCGGTCAAGCTGGGCATAGCTAATAGTTTCGCCGCTGCCTGCCATAATGAGCGCGGGCTTATCACCATCGGTCAGCGCATGAACACTGGGATGCATCATTTTCTCCTAAAACCCTATCAAGCGATCATTTAACCGTCGCCATTTGGTTTTAAGAGGATTGTTTAATCATGCGATTAAATCAAGAGATGATTTTGAAATTCGCGTATCAATATGAAATAGAAAGCCAAAAATCGATCACGCAATTATGGCTAAGGGCTGTTATGCGATAGATATATAGCGCCGGGTATAAGTCATATAGGCGGTTAGATTATTCTGCGGGCCCACCTATTGCTGTGTCTTGGCCAGTATTGATGCGCTTTTCCAAAGCGACCAAATATTCAGATGATTGCATAAAGGGAGCTGGATTTACCGGCTCACCCTCAATACGCACTTCATAATGCAAATGGCTACCGGTTGAGCGACCTGATGATCCCATAAAGCCGATAAGGTCTCCGCGGCGCACACGCTGATTAGGCGCAACATTTAACCGCGACATATGGCCATAACGTGTCTGAATATTGCCGCCATGCTCAATCTCTACATAGCGGCCATAGCCGCCTAGCCATTGCGCGCGGCCAATAACACCATCAGCAGTGGCATATATAGGTGTGCCAATCGGTCCGGCAATATCAATACCATTATGGCGTTTGCGGCGCCCTTTAAATGGATCACTGCGATAACCAAAATTGCTGGTCACGACAATATTATCCACTGGTACGCGTGAAGGAATGGATACCAAGCCGGTTGGCTGATCATCGCGCGATTGCCATTTTGAAAAAAGGTTGCGAAATTCAACATCGGGCACGCCGATTGCAGTCGCTGCGTCCTCACCATCAGATGGCAATACACGCTCGCGAATATCGGTAGCCGCTGCGCCTGTTGCTGGAGCTGCTTTAGCAGCAGGAGCAGCAGTTGTGGCATGTGCCGGCGTTAATAATGTGAGTGCGGATAAAGCGAATGTCGCAGAGAGCGTTTTAACAGTCTTAGACAGAACCAACATCTTAATATTTTGCACGCGACCACCCGATTTTTTCTATGTTGTCTGGCATGCGTTAAAGTAAGATAATGCAGATACCGTCAAACTTTTTTGATTCTTTCAATGATCATATGTAAATTCATATCTCTTCAGCTAGCAAGCGGTGAATAATAATCTTGGGTTAAACCGGCTGTCTCACGCGCTGAGTCGTTAAATGGTGCTTTTAAGGCCCCGCGAAAATGCCGTTTTACCAGCATTTGCCAATGCTGCACCTCAGCAAAACCTTGTTCTTGACAGCTATGTTGGAACCATTTGGTGCCGAACCCGACATGTTTTATCTCGTCATGATAAATTCTGTTCAAAATATTGGCTGATGGATGATCGTCCTGACTTTGAAAGCGGATGACCGTGGCCGGTGTAATATCCAGCCCCCGCGCCTCCAGCACCATCGGCACCACAGCAAGACGCGCCAGCGCATCATGCCGCGTATCGTGCGCAGCCTCCCATAATCCGGCATGGGCAGGCAAATCGCCATAATGGCTGCCCAATTGTTTTAACCGCCTATCCAATATCGCAAAGTGCATTGCCTCATCCGCGCCAACGCGCATCCAATCGCTAACAAACTCTGCTGGAAACTCGGCGCCGAACCGCCCAATTAAATCAAAAGCCAGATCAATTGCCGAAAATTCAATATGCGCCAGCGCGTGCAGCAAGTTAACGCGCGCCTTTACCGAACTGCCCTTGCCGCGCCGTGGCATTTTGTTGGGCGGTAGCAATTGCGGTATATCAGGACGCGCCGGATGCTCCGGCATAGAAACATCAAAAACATGCGCCAGCCTGCCCAAGCGCCATTGGCGCGCGGCATGGCGCGCCGCCATAATTTTGGCATGCGGCTCCGCGCTGTTTAGCACGGCTTGGCAAGCTGCTGCGACTGTTTCTATTGGCTGGGCCATGGATAATTAGACCTAGGGTCAGGACCTATTACCCAACCAGCTCTTTAGCGGCAGCCAATACAGCCTGTTCATGCTCTTTCACTTTAACCTTGCGCCAGATATGCGCGACTTTGCCATCCGCGCCTATTAGGAACGTTGAGCGCTCCAAACCCATATAGATTTTGCCATACATTTGCTTCTCGACCCAAACGCCCATGGCCTCTGCCATTGCGGTTTCTTCATCGGATGCCAGATCAATGGTCAGATCATATTTGTCGATGAATTTTTGGTGCTTTTTCGGCGGGTCTTTCGATACGCCCAATATTTTTACGCCCAGCGCATCAAATTCCGCTTTATGTGCGCTAAAAGCCTGCGCCTCTTTGGTGCAGCCCGGCGTATCGTCTTTGGGATAGAAATAAAGTACCCAGGGTGAGCCTTTATAATCGGACGGGCGCAGTTCAGAACCGTCGACAGCAATCATCACAATATCGGGCAGTGTATCACCAATGGCGATGTCAGTCATAATATTACTCCTATAGAGGGTTATTTCGTCACACAGACGTATCAAAGTCAGATATTGTTCCCAATAAATCTTGCCGCTTTTTGCGCACAATGGCGCGCACATCATCATAATGCGCTTTTAGCCCATCCCAATTTTCTGCGCCGCAGATTTGCGCCACCAGATCACGTGTCGTGGCCTGCTCCAGCTTGTCATAGCCCTCCACCAGCCGCAATATAATCAGCAAGCGGGTAAGAAAATCATGGGCCTGCGCAAATTCCGGCGGCAATAGCTTGGCTGATATCAAGCCATCAATTGCGTCGGGCAATTGGCTAGACAAACCTTTTTTATGAATGAGCTGCTGCACATGAACAGCAAATTCCAGATCGACAAGGCCACCATCGACCAGCTTTGCGTCCCAATATCCTGTGGGCGGTTTTGATGTTGCGATGTCGCTGCGCATGGCCAATGCACGCTTGGCAATATTGCCGCCTTTAATATCTTTCAAAATGCCGGTGATATGCTGCGCCGCCATCTCCCTTGCTGCTGAGGAACCATAAACCGGCCGCGCGCGGCACAATGCCATATGCTCCCATGTCCAGGCATTTTCTTTTTGATATTTACAGAAACTATCAACCGAAACGGCAAGCAACCCTTGCGCGCCAGATGGCCGCAATCTGGTATCGACATCATAAAGCGCACCATGCGCGGTAGGCACAGATAGCGCGGCAACAATGCGCTGCGCTAAACGGTTAAAATATTGCGTGGCACCAATGCTTTTATCGCCTGAAGACTGTGTATCATGGCGGCCTGTAAAAAGAAAAACCAGATCAAGATCTGACGCATGGGTTAAAGACTCGCCGCCCAGACGGCCAAGGCCCAATATCATTAACTCCCCGCCATCAACATGGCCATGTTTTTTAGCAAAATCGGCTGTCACTGCATCTGCGATAACCTGTATGGCTGCTTCTGCCAGCCAGCTATAATCACGCGCAACCAGCAGGGGATCGCGGCGCTGTTCAATCAGTTTTACGCCAAGAACAAAGCGGTGCTCTGCAACCATAAGGCGCACATGATCGAGCAGCGCCTCAACATTATTGCCGCCATAGCCGCGGCCAAGATCGGCTATTAGCTGCTCGCGTCCTTTAAGCTGGTTCAGCGCACGGTTATCAACCAACGCATCCAGCAGATCAGCGCGCTGTGATAGCGCATTGGCCAGTGCAGGGGCATGCGTAAGCACGGCGGCCAGATTGCGGCTCAGGCTTGGCCGCGCTTCCAGCAGGTGAAACAGATTCAACACGCTGGGCAATTTGTGCAGCAGGCTATCCAATCGGCTGATACTGGCCATATCTCCGCCATTGCGCGCAATATTGTCCAGCAATACACCAATAGTCTTTTCAAATGCCTTTAGGCTGGCCGGATTGCGCAATGCCCGCACTCCGCCGCGCCGCCAGCGGCTTATCATCCGCGCTAGGGACTCTGCATCGCTATAGCCCATCATAGCCAGTTGACGGACCAGATGCTCGCGATCATCTGCCAATATGTCTAGCGTATCCTGTGCGCCCTCTTGACCGGCATTATGCTTTGCAGAGGCCGGCGTAAGGCCATAATTCTGCATCAGGCCGTCATAATGTACGCCAACATTTTCAACCACAGGTTGCAGATATTGCAGCATCCCCTCTCCGCCTGCCCATCCGGCAAGCCGTGCCACATTGTCCAATGCGTCAATATTTTTGGGTAGGCTGTGCGTCTGCCGGTCATCGACCATCTGCAAACGGTGCTCTGCGCTGCGCAATGCAATATAATTTTGCGCCATCATATCGGCAGTATCATGTTGCAAAACACCTTCCGCAGCCAGCGCCTTTAGCGCAGGCAAGGTTGTGCCATGGCGCAATTGCAGATTACGCCCGCCATGGACAAGCTGCTGGGATTGCACAAAAAATTCAACTTCCCTTATGCCGCCGCGCCCACGCTTTAGATCATAGCCAGCGCCAAAAACCTGGCCGGCCGTATAATGTTCGCGAATACGCCGCGTGAGATCAGCAATTGCATCAATGGTGCCAAAATCGAGACTGCGCCGCCATATAAAGGGCTGAATCTCTTTCAGAAAATAATCGCCCAGACTTTGATCGCCGCCGCTAAATCGTGCGCGGATAAAAGCGGCCTGCTCCCACGTCAGGGCCTGAGATTCATAATGGCTGATCGCAGCAAGTATCGGCAGCGCGAGCGGACTAACCTCCGCAGCGGGGCGCAAGCGCATATCAACGCGAAAAACATAGCCATGCTCTGTCAGCTCATTCAGCATGGCGATAAGCTTGCGGCTTATGCGCTGTGCGGCGTCAACCGGCGTTTCCCGCCCGCGGGTCGGTATTATTTCAGGGTCAAACAGGAATATCGGGTCAATATCGCTAGAATAATTAAGTTCGCGCCCACCCAGCTTACCCAAAGCAATAACGGCAAAACCTTTTGGCTCACAATCATAGCGACTGCGGAAAATATCTTGCAGCGCAAGGTGAATGGCTCTGTCTGCAAAGTCAGACAAATGCCGCGTGACATCGGCAAAAGACATTTGCGCGGACAAATCGGCAATGGCAAGCGAGAGACTAAGTGCTGTGCGCTTTTTGCGCAGCGCCGCATGTATATCCTCATCAACGCCCAAAGCATGAGATGCGGCTATGGCGCCATCAATGTCCCCGCTACGCAAAAGAGCGCAAATATCTGGCAGATTATCGACTGCACGGCGCAAAAACGGAGAATATATATGCGCCCGATTAATAGCATCGGCTATATCGGTTTTACGGGAAACAGACTGTTGAGAAGCAGGAAATGGCGGCATAAGAGCCTGACCTTTTAAAACACTGATGCAGTGCTGCAAGCCTTAAGCGCAGCTATTGCCAAAAAGCAGAAGATTCATTGGACGCAGCGGCATTATCGCTGTCTGACGGATTGTCCTTCGCTTAAATTATCAAGATCCTGCATCAGATCGCTTAAAGGACTGTCACCGCGCTGTGATGCATCGGACAGGCTTTCCTTATCGCCGCTATCTAGCAATTTTTCCAAGGCGGTGCGTGCTCTTGCAACGCGGCTTTTTATGGTACCAATGGCCACATCGCAAATCTCTGCGGCCTCTTCATAAGAAAATCCGCCAGCGCCCACCAGAATAAGAGCCTCTCTTTGCGCAGCAGGCAGGGCGTTTAATCCCCTTTGCACATCCGCCAAATTTATCTGGTCGTCTTGTTGGCCGGACATGCTGAGCACGCGGTCACTTGCCAACTCATCCCAATCACCGACAAATTTGTTACGGCGCATTTGTGATAGAAAAACATTACGCAAAATTATAAAGGTCCATGCCCGCATATTGGTGCCAGCCTCAAAACGCTGACGCGCGGCCCATGCTTTTAAAAGCGCCTCCTGCACCAGATCATCCGAAAAATCCCGATTACCCGATAGGGAGCGCGCATAGGCCCGCAAATGCGGAACAACATCCGTCAAAAGCGCCTTAAACTCGTTGTCCGGCAATGGTGTTTTTTCAGTACCCAAAGGTTCCTCTGGCGATCAGTAACTTGCTAAAGCGTCCGCGAATTTACGGAAAAACATTCTTATGCAAAAGGGCTTTCACCCTTTAATCTTATACGGCAGGGTCTCTTTGCAATATACGGACCATGCGTATTTTAGCCAGTGGGCGCATGTAAAGTCACCCATTAGGAATAAATAATTGTTGTAGCTCAAATGTTTATCAAGCTTAACAGTATAAAGTGTCATAACATTTATACAACAAAGTGGCAACCATTTTAAATATGCCCCTGCAAATAACAGCGCTGGCAATGCCTTCAAGCTCAGCCAAGCGCTAAGCTCGGCGATAAATGGAGGCAACAAAATGCAGAGTTTGCCTGCATTTTGACCATAACAAAGTAGAATATGCCGATGTTGGTAAGCGCCACTTGTACGTTGAACCAACTTCTGGCAAATCTTGGTAAAAGGGCAAATAAGCCCGCTACAGCAATCCGGAGAAAATTGATGATGAAGACATCTGCGATAATGGGCGCAGCTTTAATGGCTATGCTATTAAATGGTTGCAACCTGTTGGACAGCAGCGGCAGCGACGCATCTCTGGATATTCCTGAGGTTGAAGCTGGTGATATCTCTATCGATATGATGAAGACTATCACTGAAGAATTGTCATCAGACGCTTTTCAGGGCCGCGCGCCGGGCACCATAGGCGAAGAAAAAACACTCGCGCTATTAACCGAAAAGTTTGAAGCCGCTGGCCTGCAACCTGGCAATGGCGATAGCTGGTTTCAGGACGTACCATTGGTGGAAATTACAGCCAGCAATGTTTCAAAGCTTGCCATAAGCGGCGGCGAAGGCGGCGATTTATCCTATAATTATGGCCCTGAAATGGTGGTCACCACCTATCAGGAGCAAGAAAATATCAACATCGCGAACAGTGATGTGGTTTTTGTCGGCTATGGCATAAATGCGCCAGAGCGCGGCTGGAATGACTATGAAGGGCTGGATGTTAAGGGCAAGACCGTCATTATATTGGTCAATGATCCTGATTATGAAACTGAAACGCTGGAAGGTGATTTTGGCGGCCGCGCCATGACCTATTATGGCCGCTGGACCTATAAATATGAGGAAGCCGCGCGCCAAGGCGCAGCAATGGCGCTGATCGTACATGATGAATTTCCCGCCGCTTATGGCTGGAATGTTGTCGAATCGAGCTGGAGCGGCCCGCAATATTATGCGCAAAGCGCCAATGGCGGCGCAGACCAGACCATGGCCAATGGCTGGATACAGAAAGACACGGCCGCTGCGATTATGGCAAAGGCTGGTCTTGATATAGAGGCCGAAATGGCAGCAGCAAAACAAAAGGGTTTTAAGGCCAAAGCGCTGGACCTCAAAGCCGCTGTCTCTTTTGATAACAGCATCAGCAAGACCGATTCCAAAAATATCATCGGCATTTTGCCGGGCAGTACGCGCCCTGATGAATATATTTTCTACACTGCGCATTGGGATCATTTGGGAATATGCAAGCCTGCACCGGATGGCGACAATATTTGCAATGGCGCGGTAGATAATGCCACGGGCACTGCAGCGCTTGTTGCTTTGGCAGAAGCCCATGCAAAAGCGGGCGCGCCAGAGCGAACCATCGTATTTCTGGCTGTAACAGCAGAAGAATCAGGACTGCTTGGCTCTCAATATTATGCTGAAAACCCGGTCTTCCCACTCGCGCAAACCGTTGGCGGCGTGAATATGGATGCCTTCCTTATCGCTGGCCCTGCCAAGGACGTTACCGTAGTCGGCGGCGGCAAATCTGAGCTGGATGCGTTTCTGGACGCAGCATTGACATCAGTAGACCGTGTGGCAACACCGGAAGCAACGCCAGAAAAAGGCTTTTACTACCGCTCTGACCATTTCAGCTTCGCCAAATTGGGCGTCCCGATGCTCTATGTAGATGGCGGAGAAGACCTAATTGATGGCGGCACTGAAGCAGGCGCAGCTTTGGCCAAGGATTATACTGAAAACCGCTATCATGGCCCGAAAGACGAATATAACCCTGACTGGAATTGGGATGGCGTCGCCGCTGATTTACAGCTTTTTTATCGTATTGGCCGCATGCTGGCCAATTCCGATAGCTGGCCCAATTGGGTGGAGGGCGACGAGTTTAAGGAAGCCCGTGACAAAAGCCGTGCCGGCGCTGAATAGCAAAAGCTATTGCAACGCTGCCAAGCAACCAAGCCGGTCTGCCTGAAAAGCCAGTCTTTTGTCTCTGGTCCAAAGGCTACAATTATCTGTCAGCTTTGCGGCTGCTAGAAGCGCGGCATCTACTAAGCCTATGCCTGTGCCATATAATTTATGGGCGTCAATAAAAGCGATTAAAGCGCTTTGAGGGCCAGGCGGCACCTGCATCAAGTCGTTCAGATATGCCGTTACTTGAAGCCGGTTTTTGATATTGCCCAGCATTATCTCAGCGGTCACATAAGGATGTTGCAGCACTTGGCTCTGGGTGATGAGCAAGACTAAATCAGCCTCACTGCTGCGAAAGTGATCGATCCAGACCGAGCTATCCACAAGGATCAATATGTTGACCTTTCACGTGCCGGAGCAGAGGCATCAGGCATGGTTCCTCCCAATGCGATAAGTTTGCGACCAGCTTCACGCTGCGCCAAAGCTTCCCTTGCCGCTCGTTCCAAAGCGGCTCTATCATCGATACCGGTTATTTCTCGCAACCTTGCCCATGAGATAGTATCTTCATTATCAATCTCACCGATATTTACGCCATGCCCTTCAGAAATTCGTTCAAACACTACCGTCTGCTGCACCAAATCGACGTTCGTACTGCGCCATCCCGCATCAAACCATCCAGCCTTTTGGCTGTGCCCCTCACCAATTTGATTTGCCCACCATGCCTGATATTTGTAAGCACTTTGCGGCAGTGCAAAGCCCAGTATTTTTTCGATGTCCGAAAAACTGGCTTCCCAAATCTCGGTTGGCTGTTTTGAAAGGAATTTGGCTAATGGCTCATATTTTGACATGTACCTCCTCCGACATACTATTTATTTAGTATATACTAGATTTATACTATGTCAAATCTCCTCCCCGCCGAATGGCACCCGCATGATCTGCTATGGATCGGCTTTCCGCATGATGCTGATGAATGGCAGGGGCATATTGCCGCTGCACAGGAAGAGATTGCCCATTTCGCTTTGACAGCATTACATAATGGCGAGCCGGTTGCGCTAATCTGTAGAAATGAAGCCAATGCCAAGCTGGCAAAAAGCCTGACGCAAGACACTGTGCCTATCTCCATTCACCCTTATGGCGATATATGGCTGCGCGATACCGGGCCTTTAATAACCTTTAATAGCGGTGATAATGGCCAGCAAACGCAGAGCGAGCGAACTGCGCAGCTATTTCGCTTTAATGGTTGGGGCGGCAAATATCTTATGCCCGGTGACAATGAAATTGGCCATATATTGGCCGAGACGCAGAATCTTTCCATCATCCAACATGACTGGATATTAGAGGGCGGTGCAGTTGATGTGGACGGACAGGGCTGGGCCGTGACAACCGAACAATGCCTGTTAAACCCCAATCGCAATCCCAAGCTGCTAAAAGCCAATATTGAAAAACGGCTGGCGCTATCATTGGGCGTCAATAATATTTTATGGCTAGGTCAGGGCCTCATCAACGATCATACAGATGGTCATGTTGATAATATTGCCAGATGGGTTGCCCCCAAAAAACTTGCGCTGGCCAGCCCTTCCGGCAGTGACGACCCCAATATATCCATCTATGCAGATGCACTTAACCGCGCGGAAGCTTCCGGCATAGATGTGGCGCTTATTCCCTCCCCTGGCCTGGTCATGCTCGATGGTGAGATAGCACCGGCCAGCCATATGAACTTTGTAATCGGAAACAATGCGGTTTTCCTGCCCATTTATCACACTGAATTTGACGCATTGGCCATGCAGGCGCTAGCCAATATTTTTCCCGATCGCAAAATTATAGCTATATCTTCGGCGGCTATATTGCGCGGTGGCGGCAGTCTGCATTGCGCTAGCCAGCCATTACCTGCGTCGCGGCTTTAAAAATGCCTGCGTCGCGGCTTTAAAAATGCAATGATGCGTCAAATAGCCAACATGATAAAGGATGCATAATGGCCGATAATATATTGGGTGTGCTCAGCACACTGACCTATTTGTTTATATTTGTCATTGGCTTGGCGCTCATCGCTGTCATTGTCATATATATTATTGATGTCACACAAAATCAGGATGCGGTGCGGCGCAACTATCCAGTTATTGGGCGGTTTCGTAAAATCTTCTCTGAGCTTGGCGAGTTTTTCCGGCAATATTTCTTTGCCATGGACCGCGAAGAAATGCCCTTTAACCGCGCCGAACGCGACTGGGTCTATCGCGCATCAAAAGGCAAGAGCAATACTGTGGCTTTTGGCTCAACCAAAAGTCTGGACCCTGCAGGCACACCGATTTTCGTCAATTGCCCCTTCCCCACATTGGAAACAGATGCCGCGAAAACTTCGCGTATGACAATCGGGCCTTATTGCGAAAAACCCTATGAAGCGCAGAGTTTTTTCAACATATCGGGCATGAGTTTTGGCGCTATATCCGTCCCCGCAGTGCGCGCATTATCCCATGGCGCAAAAATGGCCGGATGCTGGATGAACACTGGCGAAGGCGCTTTATCACCTTATCATCTGGAAGGCGGGTGCGACATTGTCTTCCAGATCGGCACTGCCAAATATGGTGTGCGCAATGATGATGGCTCGCTCAATGATGATAAGCTGCGCAAAATGGCCGCGCATGAGCAAGTGCGCATGTTTGAGATCAAATTATCGCAAGGCGCAAAGCCTGGAAAAGGCGGCATATTGCCAGCGGAAAAGGTCACCAAAATTATCGCAGAAGTGCGCGGGATAAAAGAAGGAGAATCCTCCATATCGCCCAATCGCCACCCAGAGGTTAATAGCATAGCCGATCTGCTGGACTTTATCGCCCATATCCGCAGCATAACAGGCAAACCAACGGGCATTAAGGCGGTGTTGGGCGCATATGGCTGGGTTGAGGAACTGTGCGAAGAAATACATAAGCGCGGCGCCGAATCTGCCCCTGATTTCTTTACTTTGGATAGCGGCGATGGCGGCACTGGTGCCGCGCCTATGCCGTTAATGGATAATGTGGGGCTGCAGCTTGATGAAAGCCTGCCCATGCTTTCCGATATTTTCCACCTTTATGGCCTGCGTGAGCGCATCAAGATTATTGCATCGGGCAAGCGCATTACCCCTGCCGATGTGGCATGGACATTATGTACAGGTGCCGATTTTGTGGTCAGTGCGCGCGGTTTCATGTTTTCTATGGGCTGTATTCAGGCGCTAAAATGCAACAAAAACACCTGCCCCACCGGCATCACCACCCATGATCCGCGCCTGCAAAAGGGGCTGGATCCCGATGATAAAAAGGTGAAAGTTGCCAATTACTGCAAAAATCTGGTGCATGAGGTGGAGACCATTGCGCATAGCTGCGGTATTGATGAACCGCGCAAATTACGCCGTATGCATGTGCGGATTGGTCAGCCTGACGGGCGCTCTGTGGCCATGGATACGCTCTATCCGCGCCCTCAGCCCCTGCCGCAATATAGCGCTGAGGCAGCCCAATAGATATTATCATCACAAGGACTGGGCAATATTGTTATTTGAGCAGCCCCACTTTTGCGCTTATAGGGAATTAGCAACCCCATGCGCAAAAGGACTTTTTCAGATGAAATCATTTATCACATTGCTTGCTGGTGCGGCGATTATTGCCGCGACGCCTGTTTTGGCCCAGCAGGCCAACACAGCATTGCAAAACGCTTTGGCATCCGAAACACGCGATGAAGATCGTGCGCGGGACGCCTTTCGCCATCCGGCAGAAACACTCAATTTCTTTCAGGTAAAGCCTGAGCATACGGTATTGGAATATGCACCGGGCGGTGGATGGTACACGCGCCTATTGGTGCCCTATATTGCGCCAAATGGCCGCTATTTGGCCATGAATGGCGATAGCGATGCGCGCACCTATCGCGACCGCGCAAGCGAAGCACGTTCAAAAGGGTGGACCGAACGCTTCCCCGCAGTCGCGGCAGAATGGACCGGCATGCCAGCAGAAAAAATCACAGCATTTGAAAGTGATGAAGTGCCAGAGGATGTTACCGGTCAGGTTGACCGTGTGGTTATCTTCCGTTCCATGCATGGCCTGTTAAACGGCAACCGCGCCGATACAGAATTGCGCGCAATACGCAGCCTTCTCAAAGATGATGGCATGGTCGGCGTGGTACAGCACCGCGCAAAAGCCGATGCGCCATGGGAAATCAGCCATGGCACACGCGGCTATTTGAAGGAAGCACAGGTTATCGCTCTGTTTGCACTGCATGGCTTTGAACTGGCGGGAAAATCCGAGATTAACGCCAATGCAAAAGACCCTGCCAATTGGGAGGGCGGCGTTTGGACCCTGCCACCGGTGCTGCGCTATGAAGAAGAAAATCGCGCGCAATATGAAGCGATTGGCGAGAGCGACCGCATGACATTATTGTTCCGCAAGGCAGATTGAGGCTGCATAGCCAGTTACAAATTATGAGGATATTATGACCAGAACGATAATACTCGCCATTTTGGCAAGCGGCGCGTTGGCGGCCTGTAAGCCTGTCGATGTTTCACAAGATGATAGCAATAGCGAAGAACAGGCAGCGGCCAATAGTGAGACGCTGAGCACCGTTTTGGCGGCTGATTTGCGCGCTGAAGACAAAGCGCGTGACGCCTTTCGCAACCCGAAAGAAACGCTAGAATTTTTTGACGTAAAACCTGGCCAAACGATTATTGAATATGCGCCCGGCGGCGGCTGGTACACCCGCGTTTTGGCGCCTTATATTACAGGCGAAGGCCAATATATAGCGGCCGGCTTTCCGCCAGAAGCAGGCGCCAGCATCGGCCCTGACTTTGTTGAGCGCATGCGCAAAGGCGGTGAAACCTTTGCCGCTACACAAAGCGAGAGCATGGGCATTGCTGCTGAAAAACTGCCCTTTTACTTTTCCAATACCCTGCCAGATGATTTGAACGGCAAGGTGGACCGCATATTGATTTTCCGCATGATGCACAATTTGCTGCGCTGGGGGATTGCCGAAGATGAAATTGCCCGTTTGAAAGCGACATTAAAGCCCGATGGCATGATCGGCATTGTGCAGCACCGCGCCGCGCCCGATGCTGATGACAGCTATACCGATGGTAATAAGGGCTATCTGAAACAGGCCGATATTGTCGCGTGGATGGAAGAGCAGGGTTTTGCGCTGCTGGCGGAAAGCGAAGTGAACGCCAACCCCAATGACACGGCCAACTACCCGCAAGGTGTTTGGACATTGCCGCCCAGCTATGCCGAGGGTGAAGAGACAAAAGCCAAATATGATGCGATAGGCGAGAGCGACCGCATGACATTATTGTTCAAAGTCTCTGCTTCTTCTTGAAAACGACTATATTGAGAGCATCTGCGATAGGAACAGAATGATGC
>CAZAHS010000030.1:0-13693 GCA_964484855.1 uncultured Sphingomonadaceae bacterium
CGGGCCAATAAGGCCCGGCGGGCGCCAAAGAAAATGGGCGGCCTTGCGAACCTTGTCGGTTCGTTAATATAAAATTCCGTTCGTCCTGAGCTTGTCGAAGGACTGTTCTTAGGCTTGGCGCGTTTTGCATGCTGCACTTCGACCCTTCGACAAGACTCCCTCAAACAGTGCATCGTTAAAGCGCACATACTTAATACCTCCCCAATATGGGGAGGGGGACCGCGCGTAGCGTGGTGGTGGGGCATGGCAGGCACAGATTATGAGCGCTTAATCTTCCGGTTAAGCTGAACGGTGAAATAGATTATCATCGACACACCTATAATGCTGGGGCCGGCCCAGATCAGCGGGTTGAACACTTGTTCGGGGATAAGGCGGATCAGCCCGACCGATAAAAATGCGGTATAGGCTGAAATGCCCATGCCCAGCAGGGCGCGGAAATGCTCGCCCACATACGCCCCGCGCGGCATATCTTTGCGCCAAATAGCGCGCAATTGCGTGGCCATCGCCACTATGCCAATAAACGCGACCAGCATCATTAAAGGCTCACCAATGGCAAAGCCGTAAAAGCCGCATTGCAGCGCTGCCAATATGACAGCCACAAATATGATCTGATAGCGCGGTACGCGCAATGCCGCCCGGTTAGCGCGGTGTTTAACGCTGGCCAGACCATAATCGGCGAAGCCCAATGTCAGCAGCCCCAAATAGAGCATCATCCAGCCAAATAGCCCGTCAAACAGCACGCGGTCGGTTATATTCGGCCAGCGCTCCTCCGCGCCATATAACGAAAACAGCGCCATCATTATGGCCAAAATCCCTGCGCCGATAAAACCATAGCATGCAATACGCCCCCATTTGCGATGTGCCGCAGCGCCCTTACGCGCCGCAATCGGCACCCAAAAGGCTATCAGGCCCGTCGCGCCAAAGAGAACATGCAATATCACAAGGATTTCAAACAGATGCATAGGCTTTGCCTATCGTAAATTGGCGCGGCGGGCAATCATCTGCGCTTCGGCAACCAGATGCTCGGCCTGCGCCAAATGCAGCCGCTCGGTCATTTTGCCGCCAATTTTTATCACCGCCGCCGCGTGATTTTCCGGTGCCGCAAAAGCGGCAATAATGGCATGTGCGCGCTCTAATTCCTCTGTTGACGGGGCAAAGGCCGCATTGGCTGCTGCAATTTGTGAGGGGTGGATTAATGTCTTGCCATCAAAGCCGAAGCTGCGCCCTTGTTCGCATTCCGATTGCAGCCTGTCATCATCGCCAATGGCATTGCACACCCCGTCCAGCGCCGCCAAGCCATAGCTGCGCGCTGCGGCAACCATCTGTGTCATAATAGGCTGTAAGGGCGTGCGCGCCCTATCGGGGGTTAGCCGCATATCCTTGGCCAGATCATTGCTGCCCAGCACCAAAGCGGAAAGCGCGGCGGATTGGGGTGTCGCAGCGCAGGCCGCTATCTCAGCCAGATTCAGGACAGATAAAGGCGTTTCAATCATTACCCATAGCTGTTTGTTCATTAGGGCAATTGGCTCGGCCAAAGCAGCAATATCTGCTGCTCTATCGACCTTTGGCACCAATATCGCATCAACCGGCAGGGCCGCCGCCAGATCCAGATCATCGGCAAACCACTGGGTATCGCGGCCATTAATGCGCAATATCGTCTCGCGCTCGCCATAGGCGGCTTGCTCAAGCGCGGTTTTTAGACATTGGCGGGCCGTCTTTTTCTGGTCCGGTGCAACGGCATCTTCCAGATCAAATACCAATGCATCAGCATCCAATCTGCGCGCTTTTTCCAGCGCCCGTGCATTGTTGGCGGGCATATAAAGCACGCTGCGGCGCGGCCTAGAGGTGCGTTCGGACATATATGACGGCGTTTGCGGGGGCGGGTCAGAAGCTGGAAATGGATCAGTCATAAGGCAACTCTGCCGCCTAGCAGTTTTGCGGTCAACAGCGCGCAGCGAAAGACAAAAAGAATCTGGCGTTAAGCCCCTTCAATGTCGCCAGACCCCAGCATATTCATATTGAGGGCTGGGCCTTATGGAAAGGCGTTAGGCGGCGCTATTATCCATTATAGTGGTATCGCTGCCCAAATCGGCTGGCCCGCCAATCAGCACAAATCGCCGGTCGCAATAGCCGCATTCTGCATAGCCTTTTTCATCAATTTGGAACCAGACGCGTGGATGGCCCAAAGATGCGCCGCCGGGAATGTCACTAGCGCCATCACAGCTAATTCTGCGCTCATGGGTGCGGATTGTTTCAGGTTCATTGCTCATATCTGCGAATTAGCAACAGGCGGCGAGTGCTTCAATTAGAAAACACAATGGTTGGCGGTAAATATCAAAAATAGGTCACATTAATCTGAAAGGTGCCGCGATATGTGCCAGATGCCTGATTGGCTTCAACCTGCAATGTTCCGCCAATGCGCAAATCCAATACGCCCGCTTCATCAAGAAAGCGGAATGTTGGGCCGTTAAGGGTCAAGCCGCTAACATTCATGGTTTCCGTGCCGCCATCGCGGGTTAAAACCGGCAAGGGGCCGCGCGATACAAAAATAAATTGTAAAGGGCCGCCAAAGGTCAAAAACCGTGCAGCGGCGCCATCTTGCGAGCCACCCACCAGGCCCCCTGAAAATGTGCGGTTATCATTGGTGGCGCTTATTGTAACAGTGCCGGCATTGTTATTTGTGATGATCGAGCCAAATTCCAGATCAGAAACATTCACCAATTCCAATGGCTGTAAAACCACGGCTGAAGAATCTGCATTATCTTGCGCGAACGCATGATGGGGCATCAATAAGCAAAACAATGCTGCCAGCATAGCCATGCCGCAATGTGTTGCTTTTTGAAAAGCAGGGTGAATATGTCTGGTCATCCATTTTGTATAGGCTGTGACTGGTAAATTTAGTTTGAAGTGCGTGGTTAATGATAATTAATGATTAAAAGCCAAAAACCGCTATTTTCTGGGCCTGAAGCACGCAAAAGCGGCAATGCCGAACAGGCCAAGGATATAATTTCTTACACCGCGACCTCAATTTGCAGCATCTTACGTAAAGCGCATATCAGTTATGCCGTTATAATGATGTTGCTACTTTCATGCTGATAATCGCTGCACATATCGGCTTAAAGCTTATTAGCGGCCCGGGCGGCGATTGCGGCGTGGATCTTTCCATTTAAAGGCGCTGTCAGCAACTGGCTGATTATAACTATGGCCTTTTAGGCTTATCGTGGTGCGGTTATTCTTTGAATCCAGCGCAACCCAGCCCGCCATCTCCAGACCCGCAGGTGCAGAGGCATTACGGCGGAAAACCATGGTAATGGTGCCATATTCCGGCCGTTTAGGGTCTTTCACCTCAACGCTGATGACATTGGGATTTCCGGTAGGGACCAGCTTGCCATAACGCTTAACGTCGCGATTCGGGTCAAGCAGCGCGCCCAGAGGGCTGTTTTTAATCGGCCAGCGTTGCACTTGGCGAACTTCATAATCAATCATGGTCAGCGCGCGGCCATCGGCAACGATCAGCAGCGGCACATCTTTTTGATATTGGAAGCGGATTTTGCCTGGCTGCTTTAATATTAGCGAACCGCTCAATTCTTGCCGGTTCCGGTCGGTCTGCACAAATTGGGCTTTTAATGTGCTGATACCGCGCAAATGCCGCGATACACGGTCAAGATCATTGCTGTTGCTGGATTGCGCAGATGCGGGAGTGGGCGCAGTAACCGCAAAAGGCGTTACAGCCATTGTCCCTAAAATAGCGAATGTGAGCAGATGACGCATGATATTCTTATCCCATTTCATATCTTGCCTTATTATATGGCAAGACAGGGTTGAATAGCATCTGAACCACCATGGGCATAGATGCCCGTGAAATCAGGACTCTGGGCATAGATGCCCGTGAAATCAGGACTCTGGACAGGTCTGCCCAGATAATCAGCCATATCGATTATTTAATTTTGGCTTCTTTGAACTCGACATGCTTACGCACGACCGGATCATATTTGCGGAAGGTCATTTTTTCCGTAATGTTACGGGGATTTTTTTTGGTGACGTAATAAAATCCTGTGTCGGCGGTGCTGACAAGTTTGATTTTTACGGTGGCTGGTTTCGCCATGGCTTATGCTTCCTATATGTCTCAAAAAAACGGGCTTTACGCAAATAATAGAAAATGACCTTATCGATTCGGCCTGTTTTCCCGGTTATTTGGTGCAGCAAGAAGGACGCATAACGCCCTGATTATCAGCGGCGCTGAATATGCTTTTCGCAGCCAAAGTCAAGTGCAAAACGGCTTTGTCCCTTGCCGCAGCGCTATATAATCGGCATCACTTTGCCAGATTATCACTATATTATGCACTTTATGGTTTATAGTCTGCTTCATGAGCGTATTTTTAACCACCCTTTTGCTGGCAGCATTAACCCAGATGGGCGACCGGACGCAGATATTGGCGGCGGGTCTGTCGATCCGCTTTGCCAACCGCGCTGTAGTTATAGCTGGCTGCGGACTTGCCACTGCGATAAACTGCGCGCTGGCGGCCTATGCGGGTACTCTTATTCGCGGCTGGATAGATGGCGATGCGCTGGTGCTATTCTATGCCTTGGCAGTGACCTTTGCCGGAATAGCCATGCTGGCATGGCGGCGCCCTGTAGATATGCTGGAAAACTGGCCGTTCGGTCCATTTCTCACAGTCTTTTTTGGTCTGTTCATTGTGCAATTTAGCGATAAAGGGCAGTTTTTAATCAGTGCCTTGGTTGCGAATGACAGAAGCTATTTATTCGCCATGTTGGGCGGATGGCTGGGTGTTATGTTTGCACTGGTTCCCGCCATTGTTCTTCAGGAAAGACTTGCGGCCATGCTGCCGGTCAAGGCGATTCGCAATGTTGGCGGCTTTGGGTTTGTGCTGACAGGCATATATTATGCGCTCAGCATATGGGGATGGATTTGATTTGCGACATTATGGCATGGCATTTGGGTGGCATGCGGTAAATGTGCAACAATATAATAATGCCGCGCTGCAATATGTTACATTATAATATTGAAATCGAATAATCTACGATGGCAAGGCTCGCAATATATCGCAATGCAGCGCTGAAAATGCCTGCTTTACTGCGATTCGCTACATTATATGTATGATGTACGGCGGCAATTGCATAAACCGCACCTTATTTACATTTTTCAATGCATTCTTGTTTCGATATCGATACATATTGTCGTATTTAGGCAACATTTAGATAATCTTAACGCAAAAATTTCGTTTCTGCTGCGGTCCTTCTTGTCTCTCTGCAGTGTTGATCTCATAAATGTAAATGTGAGAATCCACGGAGGAAATTGACATGAATACTAAGACTATAACAGCGCGTACATTACGCACGGGCACTGCTGCTTTGGCTCTTGCAACCATTTTGGCTGCATCGCCTGCACATGCTATTGTTCCAAATGAGACAACGGACAGCGAAGCCATTGTTGATGATGAAGTCGATATTAATGGTGTCGGCCAATTTTTCCGCAGTGATGGCTCGGTCTGTACAGGCAGCCTAATCAACCCACGCACAGTATTATTTGCTGCGCATTGCGTAAACAATGTTCCTGAAACAGCATTTGATGGCGAAAATCTTGCTGCTGCTTTCTCCTTCCGTGCCGATGCTTTGCCCGGGCTTCAATCATGGTTTGCCAGCGGTTTTCAAACCGATATAGCGCAGGCGGTGTTTAATATTTCGCGCATTCAATATGATCCGCGTTCACTGGTTAATCCAGCAGCAGCCGGTTTTATTGAAGCGGATATAGCGCTGGCCACATTGGACACGCCGGCTGCGGGTATTCCAACATGGGCTTTGCTTTTCTCACAATTGCCTAGCCCTGGTGAAGTTGGCCCAGAAGGCACTGGCTACCATGTCAATATTAACGGCTTTGGCGGCACGGGTAATGCTTTTGATGGCGCCGTAGACGGTGTTGATTTCCGTCGGCGCGCTGCCGAAAACTTCCTCGGCGCATTTGCATCGCTTGATGATATTAATGGCGCATTAAATCAATCTGACGCATTTTTCGGCCCAGGCGGCGATAGCCTGCCGCAAAATCTTTATGTCATCGATTTTGATAGCCAAGATGGCAATACTGGCCTCGACTTTAATATTTTGCGTGACCCAGCTTTGCCGAATGAAGGCACAACAGCGGGCGGCGATTCGGGCGGTCCTTTGATTTTAGACGCAGCCAATAATGCAATTACCGATGAAGATTTGCTGATCGGTACCCTGTCAGGTGGTTCGCGCAGTTTAAACGTGCCCTTTAGTTCTTTGGGCACAACCAGTTTTTACCAGCCAGTGTTTCTGTTTTGGGAGTATATCGCGGAAACCAATCCCTATCGTTATGTCGGCACGGCTGAAGGTGATGGTGATTGGGAAGATGCCAACCATTGGATTAGCTTGCTGGACCCCAATTACCGCATCATTGATGCCAATGGCAATATCGTAAACGGTATTCCTGATACGCCAGAATTGGGCGTTAATGGCACGGAAGGCGATTTTGGTAGTGTTTGTGCAGAGGGCATTATTACCGCTGTATTTGGCCGTAGCAATTGTACTGACCTTTCCACCGGCGTAACCACTGACACCACGCCGCCACCGCCAGCGGACGATATGATGCCGCCAGCAGAGGCTACCAATGACGGTATTGAGATTTTCTCAAATATCGGCAGTGTTGATATTGACATTATTAGCGGCGCAGTTGCTGGTTTGAGCAGCGAAGAAGCGGCTTCTGATAATGTTACCGCTGCTCCAGCTGCCATCGCATTGGCGCCGCAGGATGCCAGTGTAACAGCTATATCCGCTGATATAGGCGCACTTGCTCTGGCACCGGAAGGCGAAACAGTAACAGCTATTTCGGCCAATGTCGGTTCGCTTGCTCTGGCACCAGAGGGCGAAACAGATATTGCGATTTCCGGCGTAGCTGATTTGGAAGAATCAAGCGAAGTAGAAGCGCAGGAAGAGGGCATGGAAATGATGCCAGCAACACCTGCATTGCCAGGTGCGACTATTGAAAACGGTCTGCCCGGTGCAACCGGTTTCGTGCCTGACAATGTTGAAGATGATGTTGCAGGCGGCACATTTGGCCGGTTCTTTGACGTTACTTTGAGCAGCGCCGGCACCACGACGTTGAGCAGCCTTGTCGAGATTGACAATCTTACCGTTGTTGGTCCGGCTGGTTTGAATGTTGCTGCAGGCGGCGATTTGACCAGCTTGCTGGGCATTAATCAAATGGGCGGCAGCGTTAATGTTGACGGACGTTTGGCAGGCGTCGGTGATTACACCATTTTTGCTGGTCTGCTAAGCGGCACCGGCACCGTGGCTGCGCCTTTCACCACCAACATTGCTGGTACCATATCACCAGCAGGCGAAGGTGTAATCGGTACGCTGAACTTTGAAGGCAATTTGGTTTTGGCTTCCGCCAGCACCTATGCGCTTGACCTTGATAGCATGGGCAATTCTGACCTGATTACTGTCACGGCAAATGATGATCCGGATAGCGGCGCAGCTTCTGTTGGCGGCGTGGTTGCGATTAACCAGATTGGCAATTTCCTGTTTAATGATGGTGACACTTTCACTATTTTGACAGCAGATGGCGATGTTG
Organism: uncultured Sphingomonadaceae bacterium; assembly: GCA_964484855.1. Lineage (GTDB taxonomy): Bacteria > Pseudomonadota > Alphaproteobacteria > Sphingomonadales > Sphingomonadaceae > Alterisphingorhabdus. Next base: position 7,613 of record CAZAHS010000030.1, read on the forward strand.
ACGGTGAATTTAGCACAGGCTTTGGTGGCAATAGTGCAGTGCTGGGCACTGAGTTTAACACTGTTGCCAATATGGATGGCAGCTCAAGCGTACAGTTGACGGTAAATGTCAGCGATTATGCAGACGTTGTTGATCCAGCATCCGCAGTACAGACATCCTATGCTGCATTGCTGGATGCCAACCGTCCAACAGGCTTGGCTAATTTGCCGGAAATCTTTGGTTTCACAGAATTTGCCAGCGCAGAAGAATTGGGCGCAACATTGGAAGGCCTTGCACCTTTCACAGAAACCACGCGTTTGAGCATTGCCGAGATGTTGGTGAACAGCCTGATGGGCTTTAACCGCAATCGCTTGGCGACAGCCTTTACGGATGAGCGCGGCGGCAGTGTTGCTGTAAACGCAAATCCATTGCAATTGGCTGTAGCAACAAATGCTGGCCTGCCCGTTCAACAGGCTTTTGCCAGCGCAACGGCCGCCGCACCGCAAGCGGATAATGCCAGCGACAATGCCGGTTCAGGCGTTGATTCAAGCTTCGCATTCTTTGTATCGGGCGGTTTCTTGGATGGAGAGGGTCGCGGCATGCCATCGGCATTGACCACACAGCCTGACAGTTTTGATGGATATTTCTTTACCGGCGGTATTGAATATTTCCCATCAGAAACCAGCATCATCGGTGCGTCTTTCTCTTATGCTGATGTTGATGGTGTGGCGCAGCAAAGCCAGACCGCGCAAGGCGAATTGTTGCAAGGCACAATCTATGGTGCGGTCAAATCCGGCGGCATCACTATTGATGGTCAGGCCAGCATTGGTAGCTTCTCAACCGATACCGCGCGCACCGTGGCCGTTGGTGCAAACAGCTTCAACCTAGCCACCAGCGATGACAATATGACCTTCTCTGCAGAAGTTGGCGTATCGGGTGAAATTGAGACGAAAACTGTGCGTCTGATACCGCGCGCTGCTTTGAACTATGCAACGGTTAATTTCGATGATGTCACAGAAACGGGCGGTGCACCTGCACTGAACATTCAGCGTGATAGCTTTGAAACATTGCAAGGCCGTGCAGGCGTTACAGTGACCAGCAAGGCGGGTAGCAAAATCCGGCCTTGGCTGCGTGCTGATTATGTTCACGATTTCCAAGACCGTGATAATAGCTTTGGTGCTGGATTTGTAGGCGGTTCAGGCGCATTTGCACCTTTTGCTATCGCCAGTGATGATAGCGATTGGGCCGAAGTGGGCGCAGGCTTAAATATTACAGCTGGCAATATCGTGCTGGGTGTTTCTGCTGAAACAAGCGTTGGCCGTGATGACTTCCAAAACCAGTCCTATCAGGGTTCGATCACCTTCAAATTCTGATTATAAACGGCATATAAATATTAAGGGCGCTCCGTAAGGGGGCGCCCTTTTTGTTTGCCTGGGTAACAGGCCGCCATATGTGCAGCGCTCTGCTAGGCCAATATCATTTTTGGGCGAGGCGAATGGGCGGCAATGGCGGGAGTCAGCGGCGGTAGCCAGCGCGGCGCAATATGGGGCATATACACATTAGCAAATTAGGCAGGAATAGTTTATGCACTAAGACGCAATGTGCGTGACACGGTGAAACTGCTGGCCGTAGCACGGTCTTTATTGACCGGAGCGCCATGCGAGAGATAGCAGACCTCGCCGCACATTGTATTCAGGCTTTCAGGCTTTCAGGCCTTTACAGCCTTTGCGCATATATAGGTCCTGACCCTAGATTGCGCACATATAAAAAGGGGAGCCGAGGCCCCCCTTCATCATTATTGTCATCAACGCAGAGACGCGCCGAAATTAGTCTTGTTTCGCTGCCAGATTAACGGCGGAATATTTGCCCCGGCGGTCAACTTCCAGATCGAAATCAAGCCGGTCACCTTCTTCAAGTCCAGACATTCCGGAGCGTTCGACTGCAGAAATATGGACAAAGGCATCGGGTTGGCCATCATCGCGCTGAATAAAGCCAAAGCCCTTCATAGCGTTAAAGAATTTTACAGTGCCGCCAACACGCTCACCCGTAAGTTCGCGTTTTGGAGGGCCAGATGATTCAGCCACCGGGATCACTTCGCCATCAATTTTCAAATCGCTGGCAGATACTTTGCCGCCGCGATCAACCAATGTGAATGCCAGTTTTTGACCTTCTGCAAGACCTGTTAATCCTGCGCGTTCAACAGCAGAGATATGCACAAAAACATCTTCGCCCCCGGCATCGCGCTGAATAAATCCAAAGCCTTTGCCGCCATTGAAGAATTTTACTGTGCCAGTGCCTTCACCAACAACTTGGGCCGGCATACCGCCGCCGCCACCTGATGGGCGACCACCGCCGCCAGCATTGTCACGGCCATATCCGCCGCCACCGCCGCCGCGATATCCGCCGCCGCGATTATCACCGCCGCGATTGTCATTACCGCGATTATAACCGCCGCCAAAGGCATCACCTGGTGGCGGGAAACCGCCGCCAAAATCATCTTCGCCAAAACCATCCCGCTTGTCACGGCCTCTGCCACGCCGGCCTCTGTCAAAACCCATAATATTCAATACTCATTCGCGCCCGATTATAGTCAACATCTGTTCCGGGACGTACGAAACATCTGTTGTGCGGAAAAATCATTCCCGATCTTTACCCTTGATCGCTTATCTGCGATGCCGACATTTATTTGCGGCATTGTTGGATAAATGATCGCAATGTCGGGCCGATATCATTCTCACCAAATCAAGAGAGACAACCAACCTCATGTAAATACGACTCAATATAACGGAAAAAATCCCGTTTAGCGAATGTTTTAGCATATTTGGCCAGCTTTTTTGCCATGCTGTGATAATCATGACGCGCCAATGGCAAAATAAGATCATTGCATATCCCAATCAATGGCGAATCAATTGCTCTTATAACATTACGCCATGGCCAGATGGCGGGGCGGCTACAGGCAATGCTGCTAGGGTCAGGCCCTAGTGCTTATAACCGTCAAAACAGCCCTGAAATTGCTTTGGACAAACCGGCATTTGCTCTATGGCCCTGAATATGATGACAATATTACATGGCGAATATATTGCTATTATAATGTCCGTTAATACATCGTCATTATTATATTTAATATTATAGCGGCAATGTTATTGGCCATCGCCCATCTTTGAATCACGGCCTTTTAATTACAGGCCTTTAAGCCAAAAGCCTTTTACCAGGAGCAATAAATTGAGCGTATTTTTGCATGAAGAAGACCTGCCGGCAAATGTGTTGGCATCCGGCGATATTGCGGTCGATACCGAAACCATGGGCCTGCAAACCCATCGTGATCGCTTATGTGTTGTTCAGATCTCTGATGGTAATGGCGATGAACATCTGGTGCGCTTCGGCCCGGACAGTGATTATGCAGCGCCCAATCTGCGCGCCGTGCTGGCTGATCCAAACCGTGTTAAGCTCTATCATTTTGGCCGTTTTGATCTGGCTGCTATATCCCATTATCTGAATGTTGTCGCAGCGCCCGTTTTCTGCACCAAAATCGCGTCGCGGCTTATCCGCACCTATACAGACCGGCATGGGCTGAAAGAGCTGGTGCGCGAATTGCTGGGCAAAGATATCTCTAAACAACAACAATCAAGCGATTGGGGCGCGCCTACGCTATCCGATGCACAGCGCGAATATGCCGCCAGTGATGTACGCTTTTTGCATGCATTGCGCGACCAGCTTATCATCCGGTTGGAGCGTGAAGGCCGCATGGAGATGGCGCAGGCTTGTTTCGACTTTTTGCCGCACCGCGCTGAGCTAGACCTGATTGGCTGGCCTGAGATTGATATTTTTGCGCATAGCTAATATATCCCCTCATCTTGCTCATGTTAATGGTGCGCTATTTATAGCTGGCCAATTGGTGATGATGTAGGGCGCAGCTCTGGGTGGTGGCCCAAAAGTGTTGAAGACCATTAACGGGTAGTAAGGCATGACAGATATAGCGCAGCAAAGGCGGACAAAAAGGCAGGAATTTGCCGCGCCGGGCAGCATGCATGACCGTATAATATCATTGCTGCGCGCAATATTGCCGCTGGCCATTGGTGCCTTATTCGCATTTTTGGTGCTTGCACCATTGGTAGAGCGTTCAGAACTCAGCTTTCTGCTCGATAAGGATAATGTGGAAATTGCGCCTGAAGCGATGCGCGTGGATGATGCTATATATCGCGGCAAAGATAGCCGGAACCGCGCCTTTACTTTACAGGCCGGCCGCGCCGTGCAGCGCAGCACAGATAGCCCTGTCGTTGAATTATCGGACCTGACAGCACGGTTATTGCTGGATTCCGGCCCTGGCGAATTGCAGGCGGATAATGGCGAATATCATATTGATAATGAAGAGATTGAAGTCATTGGCCCGATCTTGTTTGAAAGCGCAAATGGCTATCGTTTGGTCACACGCGATGTGGATATAAATTTACGTGACCGCACTATGCGCAGCCGTGGCCGCGTTAATGGGCGCACTCCGGTTGGTACATTTGAAGCGGATTCTCTGGCCTCTGATTTGGATGCCAAAACAGTAACTTTAGAAGGCAATGCCAAATTGCGAATTGAGCAAGGCCGCTTGCGCTAGGCGGCGAAGTGCAATATCGCAAAGCGCTAAGCATTATTAGGTTGAACAATATGGCCATTTATACCCGCAACATATTTTCACGCCCGGCATTGGGTGCCGGTTTTGCGGTTGCTTTGATTATCGCCTTTTCATTGCTTTTTCTGCCCAGCAATAGCCGCGCACAGGCCCTGTTTACGCATAATAGCAATGCCGCTGTCTCTTTTGATGCTGGCCGTATTGAGCTGCAGCAAAGGCAGGACCGTGTGGTGCTTTCTGGCGGTGCAGATTTACAGCAAGCCGGTTTAAGACTGCGCGCATCGCGGGTTACCGTTGCCTTTCGCGATGTCGGCACAACCGATATTAGCCGTATAGATGCGGTTGGCGGGGTTGATATCAGCAAGGGTGATACACGGGCGCAGGGCCAGACTGCGATTTATGACCTGAACCGGCGTATCATCACAATGATTGGTAATGTCCGGCTTAATCGCGGCGGCGATGTATTGACCGGTGAGCGGCTGACCATTGATTTGACAACCGGCATTTCCAGCGTTGATGGACGCGGTGCCAATTCAGGATCGGGCGCGTCTTCATCGGGCAATGGCCGGGTCAGCGGCAGCTTTTCAGTGCCCCAGCGCGGTGACGCGCAAGACGCGGCAGAATAAACAGAATTTTATGAACGATATCTCTACCCCTGCGGCTTCCAATTTGGCTGCCTCTTCCCCCGGCGCTTCGCCTTTAGCAGCCACTGGAATTTCTGCTGACAATGTTCATGATCCATTGTTGCGGCCAGAGGCGTTGGAGGACGGGCTTGCGGTTGTTTCTATTGCCAAAAGCTATGATAATCGCTCGATTTTAAGCGATATTTCGCTGTCTGTGGCAAAGGGAGAGGTTGTTGGCCTGCTCGGCCCCAATGGTGCGGGTAAGACGACTTGCTTTTACTCGATCATGGGACTGGTCAAGCCTGATGCTGGCCGTATCATGCTGGATGGTGAGAATATTACATCACTGCCCATGTATCGCCGGGCGATATTGGGCCTTGGTTATTTGCCGCAGGAAACGTCTATTTTTCGCGGTATGACGGTTGAGCAAAATATAATGGCGGTGCTGGAATTGTCAGAGCCCGTTGCCGCAGAACGCAAAAATATGCTGGAAAGACTGCTCGACGAGTTTGGCCTGACCCGTTTGCGTTCTTCTGCGGCCATGGCATTGTCCGGCGGTGAACGGCGGCGCTGCGAAATTGCCCGCGCGCTGGCCGCCAACCCTTCTATCATGCTGCTAGATGAGCCTTTTGCCGGTATTGACCCTATCTCTATTTCAGATATTCGCGATCTGGTTATTCAGCTTAAATCGCGGTCCATCGGTGTGCTGATAACCGACCATAATGTACGCGAAACACTCGATATTGTTGACCGTGCCTGCATCATCTATGATGGCCAGGTATTGTTTTCCGGCACGCCAGAGGCATTGGTGGCTGATGAGAATGTGAGACGCCTTTACCTAGGTGAAGGGTTTGCCCTATA
>CAZAHS010000030.1:13793-15536 GCA_964484855.1 uncultured Sphingomonadaceae bacterium
ATGGCGCTCGCTCCCCGTCTTGATCTGCGGCAAAAGCAGTCTTTGGTCATGACACCGCAAATGCAACAAGCGGTGAAATTGCTGACGCTTTCCAATATCGAAATGCAGGAATTTCTGCGCGAGGAGATTGAGAAAAACCCCTTATTGGAGCAGGAAAATGAGGGCGCGTCGCAGCAATCAGAAAGCCGCGATGATGCGCCCGCAGATGGCTCTTCATCAGATGGTCCTTTAGCCGATAGCCCATCAGCAGATAATGGCGAAGACAATATCATCACCGCCGATACATTAATTGCAGAGGGCGCCGGCGACCGCGACCAGCCATTAGACAGCAGCGCCGAGGATGTTTTCCATCATGATTGCCCCAGCGACAATGTGGGCGCGGACAGGGCAGAGCTTGGCGCCACACCATCCAGTGGCAGCATGGGCAGTGATGATGGCCTGCCTGATTTAGAGGCGCGCCATAGTGAGTCTATCAGCCTGGCCGATCATCTGCGCCAACAGGCAGGTACAATGCTAAGCGATGCGCATATGTTCGTTGCCGAAATGCTGATTAACAATATTGATGAAAATGGGTATTTGCAGGGCAATCTGCACGATATTGCTGACCAGTTGGGCACGGACATAATCAATGTGGAAAATGTTTTAAGCGTCATCCACTCTATGGACCCCAGCGGTGTGGGTGCGCGCGATTTGGCTGAATGCCTGACCATACAGGCCAAAGAGGCGGACCGTTATGACCCTGCTATGGCGCGCATGCTCAAAAATCTCGATCTGGTTGCGCGGCGCGATATTGCCCGGCTAAAACGCATTTGCCGGCTGGATGAAGACGATATTATCGACATGATTGAAGAAATCAGAGGATATCAGCCGCGCCCCGGCAGCATTTTTGCCGATGATGTGGCCGCGCCTATTGTGCCCGATGTGCTGATTAGCGAAACTGTGAATGGCTGGAAGGTACAGGTTAACCCGGCAACTTTGCCGCGTGTGCTGATTAATCGCAGCTATCATAGTGAGCTGGTTGGCGGGGTTCAGGACAAAATATCGCGCAGTTGGCTGAATGAATGCATGGCCGATGCACAATGGCTGGTGCGCACATTGGACCAGCGCCAGCGCACCATCACCAAAGTGGCAACCGAGCTGGTGCGGCGACAGGAGGAGTTTTTCCGGCGCGGTGTTGCGCATCTCAAACCGCTGACATTACGAGAAATTGCCGAGAAAGTGGAGATGCATGAATCGACCATTTCGCGCGTCACCAGCAACAAATATCTAATGTGCGAGCGCGGCGTTTTTGAACTGAAATATTTCTTCTCATCGGGCATTTCTTCTACAGATGGCGGCGATGCTGTGTCGTCAGAGGCAGTCAAGGATGCCTTGAAAACGCTGATCGATAATGAAGACCCGAAGAAGATATTGTCTGATGATAAGCTGGTCGCTCTGTTAAAAGATCAGGGCTATAATCTGGCACGGCGGACAGTTGCCAAATATCGTGAAGCCATGAATCTGGGCTCATCAGTACAGCGCCGCCGCTTAAAATCAGGCCGCGGTTAAGGTGGTGGGAGAGTTATCCGCGCTACCTCTCCGCTGCTTGAGCGCTTGTTTGTTGCGCTATCGCTGCGCTACTTGAGCGCTTGCTTGTTGCGCTACTGCTTCTCTGCTTGAGCGCTTGTTTGTGCGCTACCGCTTCGCTGCTTGAGCGCTGTATAATACCTCCCCATATTGGGGAGGTGGCATCTGATGCGTTAG